>JANLQZ010000403.1:0-14620 GCA_031368125.1 Betaproteobacteria bacterium | reverse complement strand
CCGCTATCAGGTTGGCGTTTCGCAATCCGAAAAGACAAACTCCGCAAATAGGGGACAAATACCCGCAGCAGCAAGCACCCGTTGTGAGAACGAGTTTGAAGCAGGTCCGAACAGCACCACCAGAATTCAAAGCCAACTGTTTTCGGTTGGCTTTGTCGTTTCTGGGTATTCCCCGCGTGGCGCGGGGTTGCGGGCGGTTCTGCGTGTGCCACTGGCTTACCACAGACCAACTGTTCCGTCGGGACCTCGCTGTCTTTCGTGTCCTCAAGGACTTGGTCATTCCTGTCGCATGGAACTTGGCAGGGGGCTACCAGGAACCACTGCGAAAGGTATTGGACATCCACGACAACACGATGCGCGCCTGTCACGCCGTGTATGTGCATGCCATCACGAAGGGCCAACGGGCAATGCATCAACTCGAGTTTGCGAGCGACGCCGGCGTCGTCGGGAGGACCTGACATGGCAAATGTCGTCTTGGATCAACCGCACCTTCTAGACACCATGTCATTTAGGCTTTTGCTGGAACGGACAGTTCCACCACAGGAAGATATCAAAGTATCGGTACCAATCACAGTGCTTTTGGCACAAGGCGAAGACAACGCAACGCAACTGACTGTTTCGGTGCGTGGCGCGAACCGATGGCCTCGTGTTTGAGGCTCCATGATTTTCTCCAAACGCGAATGTGCTTGGAGCGTGTCTGCGGGCCAGCGGCGAAGCCGGGTGAACATACATCGGTATGCGATACTGACGCGTCATCCCCATTGGACCTATGGCCTCCGCATACAGACGATTGACGCCTCCCCCCATTGTTGAGGCTGTGATCGGTTTTGGCATTCGATTGCACGAGCCGATGGATGGACCGGCGTTTGCCAAAGTGTCTGCTGAGTTCAAGGCGAAATTCCCAACCGCCATGCTGATGCGACAACGAGCTGTCTAGATGCGGTTCGAGCCGGGCGAGCCTGAGCTAACGACTGCCAGCGAGTCATTGCGAGGCGTCAGATTTGATAATGACGCCAAGGACCGGGTAGCAATGTTCGCGGTCGATGGGTTTTCATTCAGTCGCGTGAATACCTACACCGATTGGTCAACGTTCAAAAGCGATGCTTTGGCGGCCTGGAATGAGTATTTCAATTTAGCCAAGCCGCAGGAAATAGTCCGCGTAGGACTGCGCTATATCAATCGATTTGAATTCGACAGCCCGCTGGAATTGAACGAGTACTTCACGGCTGCGCCTTCGCTACCACCTGATTTGCCGCAGACGATTTTGGGCCCGTCACATTCGCAAGCCTTGTTCCCATTGCCCGACAACCTTGGCGTGGGTTCGCTCACACATGCTATCAATCCAACCATGGGAAATGAAGTCAATATTATTTTGGATATTGATATTTACCAGGAAAACACCAATTTCGATCCGGCTAAGCCCGCCGCCTGGGACCTGCTGGATAAATTCAGAGAACACAAGAATCGTGTTTTCTTCGCTGCCGTAACTGAAAAAGCCTTGGAGAAATTCCTATGAGTCAAGCGGTCAGCTCATTTAATGACTACAACCCATCGAGGTTTTATCAGTCTGCCGGAGTCAGTGCCGAGGGGATTTCGCTGGCCGACATGGCCTGGAAATTTCAGGACTATATGGCCAGCGCCAACGTGGCTTACGGGCATCTGAATGAAATTCTGGCTGCAGTCGACGAGGCGGCCGAGGCCGCAGAAGAAGCCGACTGGGACGGCGAGGGCGCCCTCCCGGTTGATGCACATACTGTCGCGTTGGCTACGCGGTTTGTATCCGCGCTTCCATCCGACATCAAGGTTCCGGATGTCTATGCGGAGTCGCGAGGTGAGTTGACATTTGAATGGCGCAGCGGCAAAGGCCGCATCGTTTCGGTGTCTGTCTATCCCAATGGAACTATCGGGTATGCCAGTTTGATTGGGACTTCTAAGTCATATGGAAACGAGAGTTTTATCGCCGCTGTCCCCACGGCTCTTGTGCGTCGTATCGCCAAGGTCTACGCATAGTCCTTCGGCACTATGGCAGTTCCCGAAGATCTGGTGAGCAGGTTTGCAGTTGATGACTCTTATTTTCGGGCCGACAACTCCGTAAAGCACCGAGCCTTCACTCCCGCCCGTGATGGTTGCACGTCGGTCTTTTTGATCAGTGGGATGACGCATGCCGAGTGCATCGCGCACGGCACTGAGCATGTGGCAAGTGACCGGGGAAAACCAATTCGGGGTTACGTGAGGGTTCAGGCGAGGTTCATTTTTGAGCAGGGATTGTCGATTGAGGACGACATTCCACCGCCACGGCACGCCAATATTCTCAATTGGAAGGCTGATATTGACGCAGCGAAACTTCAAGCGATGAGCATTGCCGAAGACGCGGAATATGTGCCCGCATAGTCTAAGGTCTATCAGCGACCCTGCATTTGCCCGGAATCACATCTCAACGGTCGCAGCTGCGTAGTGGCGTAGACATTCGGTTCGGTGTGGCGGTGCGAGCGTGGTCCATGGTTCGATTGCATCGGGCGGAATCGAATCGCAACCCGCGTATTCCTGATGGACTTTCTCACTTGCCATCAGATACTCAGTTCATGTCAGTGCCTCCTCGCGCGCGACGGGGGAGAATATTGATTTGAGAGAATCATTCAATGAAACACTTTGTGGCCTATCACAACACCCAGCGCATGGGTCAAGAATTTGGCGCCGCTGTAGCCCTTCGATTTCAGAGCAAAAAACTGGCCTCAGTAAAAAGTTCTGTTGGCAACAGGATCTGGGTAATTCAGGGAGACCGCAAAGGCGCAAAGATGGCGTTTAGCTTACGAGCTGCTTATGTCGGAAAAAGCGTCAAATCCATAGGAGACAACACATACGTAATCACCGGCAACCGCACAGTCAAATTTGCACCGCCGCTCCTTGTCAATGATTTCGAATGGTTCCGTGACCTTTACAAGGCACAAAACAACTTTAGCTTCGGCTTCAACCAAATTGGCGATGACACTGTGATCGCGGCCCTCAATGCGCTTGAGGTTGAAGCGGCAAGTGACGACGGTGGATCGAGTTCCTTCCAGCGCGACGTCGCAGAGCGAGAAATTGACGCTGACCCCAGGTGCCGTGATATATCAATAACTACACGTGATGCCCTGGTTGAGGCGCGAATTGGTCAAGGGGGGAAAGCGGATGCTCGCCACCTGGGGCGGACGGTGTGCAGTCACCAACTCTCCGATCAGGATTGCATTGATCGCGTCGCATGCCAAGGCGTGGTGGTCGGCGACAATTACCTTGACCGGTCGTGTTGCTTGACGCCGTCCAGCGCCAGAAAACAGTTCGACACATTCGACCTGGCGCGTCGGTTTCATTTTGCGCAGCACAGTGGAAATGTTGATGCCAAACTGGCGGTCCTTCAGCAACTCGGCGGCCTCCGGACAGATTCCCTCCAGCGAAGTGGCTTTGCGCACGATCGTGCTTGCGTTCACGTTCAAAGCCTTGGCCAGTCGCTCGGGCGGCACCCCGCGCTTGATGGCGCGCTTGATCATCAAGTGTTCCTGAATCGACGAGACACGGTTGATTCGGCTGTTATACGTATATGACTCGTCGTCGGTGGCTATGGCCGCCCACTGAGTGACATGGTCTACGCGGACCAGTGGGGCCAATCGGGTCCGTGCATTGCGTCTTCCCACATGGATAGCAGCGCAAGGTAGAACACTGCAATCCGGCGCCATCGGACAAAGCTCGGATGGAGACCGGACGTACCAGGTTGCGAAAAATCCAATCTGTACCAACGCGCCATACACCATGGTGAACTTGGCTGCCGAACCTGCGCGATGTGAGAACTTTGCCCACTTCTGGCACGTTTGACACCATTGACCCCGTTCAATGACCGGCCCGCCACCAAGTAGGGCTACATTCGGGCACGTGAGCAGAAGGCGTCATACCTTTTATGGCAGTCGGCTTTGTAACGTTCAAGGGGAACAAATTGACCAATTCATACCGGACCCGCGCGACCGCGGCGATTTTGTCTGGCGGTCGGTCGCTCGTCATGGGCCTGTGCGTGGCTGTGGCTGCTTTGGCCGTACCTTTCGCGTCGGCCCAATCGGTCAAACCGCAGGCTGCGCAGCCATTCGCATCCTCCAGGCCAATTCCAGGGCACTACATCGTCGTGTTCAAGGACAGCGTGAACGACCCTGCCGCCGAGACCGCAAATGCCATACGCGGCAATGGCGGGCAACTACTGCACAGTTACTCGCGGGCGCTCAAGGGGTTTTCAGCAATCCTTCCAGATGCGGCGCTGCAAGGCATTCGCAACAACCCTAACGTGGACTTCGTCGAGCAGGACCAGGCAGTTGGACTGAACCAAGTGTCCCCGGAGAACCAGGCCACCTGGGGTTTGGACAGGGTGGACCAGGCCGATCGCCCCTTGGATACGCAATACCACTTCAATTACACCGGGGCAGGTGTCAACGCGTTCATTATTGACACCGGCATCCGGGCCGATCACGTCGAGTTCACTGGGCGAGTGCTGCCCGGCTACAACGTGGTGTCGGACACTAACGGCACCAACGACTGCAATGGTCATGGCACCCATGTATCCGGCACGGTGGCGGGCATCGCCTGGGGCGTGGCGAAGGGTGCCTGGTTGATCCCGGTGCGGGTGCTGGATTGCTCGGGTTCTGGCACCTGGAGCGGCGTTATCGCGGGCATCGACTGGGTTGCCGGCAGTACGTTGCGACCGGCGGTTGCCAATATGTCCCTGGGTGGCGGTGCATCGAGTTCGGTGAACGCCGCCGTGGCGGGCGCTGTCAACAAGGGCGTCACCATGGTCGTGGCGGCGGGCAACAGCAATGCAGACGCATGCAGCTATTCGCCGGCCAGTGAGCCCAGTGCGATCACTGTGGGTGCAACCGGAAGCGACGATGCGCGCGCGTCGTACTCCAACTATGGCTCTTGCGTGGACATCTTCGCTCCGGGGACTGCCATCACGTCGGCATGGAATACCAGTACCACCGCCAACAACACAATCAGCGGCACCTCGATGGCCACGCCCCACGTGACGGGAGTAGCCGCATTGGCGCTGGCCGCGAATCCGGCGGCGTCACCGGCCGCAGTTGCACTGTTCCTGAAGACCAACGGCACGCCCAATCGGCTCAGCGCGATCGGCAGTGGTTCCCCCAACCTGCTGGTCTATTCCCTGGCCTCTGGCGCACCTGCAGAACCAACGAAACAGACCGTGGCCGTCAAGTCCCTGACAGGACAGTCAACCAAGAACGGCGTCAACTGGCGCGCCTATGTCACAGCAACAGTATTGGATGTCAACTCCAGAGCGCTTGTGGCCAACGCTACTGTCAGCGGCAGCTTTTCGCCAGGTGGTACCGCTAATTGCGTCACCGCCAGCAACGGCAGTTGCACGTTGAGCAGCGGTAACATCAGCCGCTCGACGAACTCGACGGTTATGATGGTGACCAACGTTTCCAGTTCGACGCTGACTTACGATGCGAGCCAAAACGCGGTGACGCAGATTACAGTTGCCCGGCCATAGGACGGCCAGTATCTGATTTGATTTGCACTTCAGCCAAGGCTGAAGGCGCCAATTGCAAGCCCTACAGACGACTGTGCCTGGTCGTGATCTGCCATTGCGGATCGAGCGCGCTGCGGATACTGTCGCGAGCGGCCATTGCTGCCTCCTCGAAAGCATGATGTTCATTCCAGGATGTTTGCCCAGATACACGAATAAGTTCACCATCGTTGATGGAGTACAACCATGTCCACAGACCCTCAGTCTGCTCGGTCGCGATGACGCGTACTCGATAACCTTGGAAGGCAAATTCGGTTTCCACTGGGGACATGATTCAGTTTTATAGAAAAATCAACTGCAGTATCGACATTAATTAGTTTACGCTTATGGCGCCATGGGCCGAGTTTCTGCTTCGACTGTCAACGCATCCGGCACCCCATCTTCCTTATGCGCGGTGAGAGTGCCAATGCTGCGCCTTGTCAATCAACCGCAAAAATGGGGTGTACATGGGTCGGGAACAAATGCAGCGATGCTGGAGGTGGTGGAGGCGTTCCGAGGAGCAATTGCCCGTCACATACCGTGTCCCTATGGAGCCCGCCGCGATGAAGCCAAAGAGTTGGGAAGGTGTCGAAAAATATTACAAGACTTTGGGAGCGTCACTTTCAGCCTGAACCGAGATTAAAAATTTCTAATCAAAACAACGGGCTTCGAAAGTTGTGGCTCCATGGCATGGTCAATGCTTCGATTTTTCTCCCACGGTGAGGCTGGGTTTACAAGGTCGTTGATCGTGATCCAACGCTGCTTATCTTCGTGCTCGCCGTCAGAGAAATGTGCGGCTGGAGATTGGCAAATCTTTAACGCTATTTGAAGGAGGACGTTCCATGAAACTGCGCACCCTTTTCTCGGCACTTGCCACGTTGCTGTTAGTCCCGACGGCCTGGGCCGGGTTTGTGACTTTCGAGTCGGCCGGCAGCACCTCCGCCGCGATCACTCCGACGCGAGATGCCTTTCGCACAGCAGTCGGTGGCGGCACTTCCGCCGGAGCCAATGGCTCCTTCGGCGGACTGCGCCGCGAGATCAACTGGGATGGGGTACCCGACATTCGATCCGACCCGAATCCCTTGCCTGCCAACTTCTTCAGCGTCAACTCGCCCCGCGGGGTCGAATTCAGCACACCAGGAACGGGCTTCCTCGTGAGCGCCAACGCCGGATTGGCCACGCCTGCGCTGTTTGGTTTTTCGAACGACTTCCAGACCTTCAGCGCGTAGCGGCTGTTCACTGCAGTAAACAGCAACATTACGGATGTTCTTTTCTTTTTACCCGGTACGACGACGGCTGCCACCACCAGCGCCTTCGCCGCGATCTTTGTCGACGTCGAAGTGGCTGCTCAAACGAAGATCGAGTTCTTCGACGAGAGCAATTTGATGGTTTTCTCTCGAGACGTTCTGGTCGCGGGTAACCAGGGGCTGAGTTTCGTGGGTGCTATTACCAACGCCGGCGAGAGGATCAGCCGGGTTCGACTCACTTCGGGCGGGAATACGATTGTCTCCAATGGGGTGTCGGGCAACCCGAATGATGACATCGTGGTCATGGACGATTTTATTTATGCCGAGCCGCTACAGCGCGTTCCCGAACCGTCGAGTTTGGCGCTGGTAGCCCTCGGACTGGTTGCGTGTATGGCGCGGTTTCGCCCGCGCCAGCGCGGGATCTGATCATGGTAGAAAATTGATCGCAATTGTTGGGTGTTGCTCGGCGGGCTGACTCACCAGTCGGTCGCCCAGCCATGCGCCGAGGCGATATGACTCGTCATGTAGTGAGTCGGCATTAGCAGTTGCGGATGGCTATTTGCGTCCGCCTCCACCGCCACCATTGCCGCCTCCACCGGCATTGCCATTGCCTCCATTGCCACTATTGCCTCCATTGCTGCCGACGCCTTGCCCGCCATCCGTTCCTGCCACGCCATGGCCTTTGCCGTTAGCCTTTCCGGCATCGGCCACAGTGTTGTCGGTCTTCGCTGAATGGCTGGCCTTCGATGAGGAATTTGGAGTCTTTGACCCGCTGACCACATCTCCAAGCTTGAATCCAAGATCTTTGGCTATCTGCCCCCAGCCCATCCCGCTAGCGCGCATGTCCATAACCTTGTCAAGCGATGTCAGGAAACCCTTTGTGGTCGGTGTAGCGCCAGCGTCAGCCTTGGCCAGCGATAGTGCAATGTTCACATTGCCGTACCCCATGGTCTTTCCCGTTCCCGATACTGTCACGTCACCCATCTTGACGTCCTTGCCCGCGCGCATACCCTCGATCAGGGTCGCTGCGTCAGTCCTTGAACCTACGGACGCGCTGAAGGTGTCGGAAAGCCGATCGGCGGTGGGATTGCTGTTGGAAGACGTGCTGCTTGTGGTGTCGGCGGTAGCGGTCGACGCCTGAACCAGCTCGGCAGATGCGGATACGAATGTGAGGACTACAAATGCCGCATAAGCCAATTTGTTATTGCGATTGATCATGATAAATGGTCCCTTTTGTGAAGTTGAGATACTCCGTCGAGTGAACAGCGGGGCAGGTTCAAATATGCGTCTCCGACACATGCGCATTCAGGGAAAGGTAGGTCGATACAGGCTATAAACAAGGCGCGGTCACCACGTTTGAGCCGTTATTTCAAAAAATTGCTTCTGCCTGCTGCATTAATCACGGATGTGTCGGGACACGGGTCTTACGTGTGACACCGCACAGACATTCCATGAAGGTCAAGCGGCGACTCAAAAGGCGTAAAGGACGTTTCCGCAAATAGGGGACATGCGCCCTCAGCAGCACCCACCCGTTGTGAGAACGAGTTTGTATCAGGTCCGAACTCCACCACCAGAACATTCAGAAGCCCGTCCATTGCGATGGGCTTTTGTGTTTCTGGGGTTGCCCATTGTGGCTGTCGCGTTCGGTCGCAGTTCATCGCCCGAGGTACGCCGAAAACCCAAACAAATCTGCGACTGGGGTGCGTTTCTCGTGACCGTTCAGGAGGCGATGCTTGGCCTCAATTGGCTGAGATGCCTATCCGTTCGGCGTTGCCAACATGGTCCGGCGCCAGCATGGCTTCTGCCTCGCATCGAACCACTATTGAACGGAATCGGCGGCTCAAGCGCGAGTGCAAGAGTTGACCAAATATCGCTGCGGGATGCGTCACGTGTTTCACTATTTCCAGGGAAACTCATAGAGGGCACACCCCGAGCGCTTAGGATGTGTCTGTCACCCCATGACTACAACCGTCGCCTACTACAACGAACACTCGAGGAGCTTCTTCGCGGACACGGTGCACGTTGACATGGCCGAACTGCAGGCACGGTTCCTTGCGCACGTTCCGGCTGGTGGCTTGGTCTTGGACGCGGGTTGCGGTTCCGGCCGCGACAGCCGCGCGTTCATGGCACAGGGTTACCGTGTCAGGGCGTTTGATGCTTCCCCGGAACTTTCGCGACTTGCATCCGACCTGATCGGCCAACCCGTCGCGACCCGAACCTTTGACCAAGTTGACGAGATCGCTAGCTACGACGGTATTTGGGCCTGTGCAAGCCTGTTGCATCTTCGCGAACATGAACTACCCGGCGCGCTTGGGCGTTTATGGTTGGCCTTGAAGCCGGAGGGCGTTTTCTATCTGAGCTTCAAGCTCGGCGAAGGTGAGCGGACGGACGACGGCCGGCACTTCACGGATGCGACCGAACCTCGTTTGCAGACTTGGCTCGCGTCGCTTGGTGACATCGAGTCTGTCGAGTGCTGGATCACAAAAGACCTTCGCCCAAACCGGCAAGAAGCCTGGCTGAATGGCCTGATTCTCCGACGTACGTCATCGCCGGTAAAACTTGTCACTGGCGAGCGTGCGCATCCTTTTCTTCTTCAACTTTGCGCATCTATTGCGCACGCCGATGAAATCGACCTCGCGGTCGCATTCGTCAAGACCACCGGCTTGCGCCTTCTGCTGCCCGATCTTCAGGCCGCGTTGAATTGTGGCGAGGCTGGCGCGCGGCGGCCGGCGCGCGTGCGCGTGGTGACCAGCGATTATCTCGACGTGACCGACCCTGATGCGTTGCGACTGTTGATGTTGTTGCAGGAACAAGGCGCACAGGTTCGGGCGTTTGAAACGCGCGGAAGCAGCTTTCATATGAAAGCCTACCTGTTTGCGCATTTCCTGGACGATCACCATTTGCATGGCACGGCCTTCATCGGTTCGAGCAACATCAGC
Organism: Betaproteobacteria bacterium; assembly: GCA_031368125.1. GTDB lineage: Bacteria > Pseudomonadota > Gammaproteobacteria > Burkholderiales > Burkholderiaceae_C > CAISIP01. The sequence goes on along the minus strand of JANLQZ010000403.1, from coordinate 4,895 downwards.
CGGCAGGCGCTGACGGACGGACTGGAATGGAATTACCGGGTGGACTACCCTGGCGACGACGGGTTTTTGGAGGCGCGCACGCGGTTTGAGGCCGTTTTCCGCGATCGACGCACGGTCCCGTTGACGGACGGCTGGATCGACAGTTATGAGGCGCGCCGCATCCCGCCGCCGCGCCCGGTCGCGCCGGGCAGCGAAGAAAAAGAGGCTCCACCCAATCCAACTCCCGTTCAGATCGAGGCACTCGAAGCGCTGGCAATGACGCGGGTGGATGGGTATCAGCGGGGACTCGTGGTGCTGGCTACGGGTCTGGGAAAGACGTGGCTAGCGGCTTTCGACGCCCAGCAAATGGGCGCGCGCCGGGTCTTATTCGTCGCGCACCGCGAAGAAATACTGAACCAGGCTGCAGAGACATTTCTTCGCATCCGGCCGCGCGCTCGCGTGGGCTTCTTCATGGGACAGGTGCGTGACACTCAAGTGGACGTCCTTTGCGCCTCGGTGCAGACGCTGGGCCGCCTCGCACATTTGTCGCGCTTTGCGCCGCAGCATTTCGACTACATCGTGGTGGACGAGTTTCACCATGCGGCCGCGCCGACCTACCGACAGCTGCTGAAGCACTTTGCGCCCCAATTCCTGATCGGCTTGACCGCGACGCCGGATCGCACGGACCAGTCGGACATCCTTTCCCTGTGTGACGACAACCTCGTTTACGCATGCAACCTGTTCGCTGGCGTGACGGCGGGCCTGCTCGCCCCCTTCCACTATTTCGGTATCTGGGACGAGTCGGTCAACTACAAAGAAATCGCATGGCGCAATGGTCGCTTTAACCCGGAACAGCTTTCCAACAAGCTGGCCACGCTGGCGCGCGCCCGCCACGCGCTCAGGCAATGGCGCGACAAGGCGCAGCAGCGAACCCTGGCGTTCTGCGTTTCGATTCGTCATGCCGAGTACATGGCCGAGCAGTTTCAAAAAGCCGGCATTGCCGCCGCTGCGGTCTATTCCGGTGCCGAGATGAGCCGTGGCGACGCGCTTGCACAACTGGCAGATGGGCGGCTCCAAGTGATCTTCTCGGTGGACTTGTTCAGCGAAGGCGTTGACCTGCCGTCCATCGACACGGTTTTGATGCTCCGGCCGACGGAATCCAAAATCATTTTCCTGCAGCAGCTGGGCCGTGGCCTGCGCAATGCCGAGGGTAAGGAAAAACTGGTGGTGCTCGACTTCATCGGCAATCACCACAGTTTTTTGCACAAGCCCCAGGCCTTGGGCCAAATTGGCGCGAGCTTCCGCGATCTCGCGACGTTTGCGCGGCAGGTTGAGACGCGGCAATTGGCTCTGCCGCCGGGGTGCTTCATCAACTACGACCTCGCGCTGATCGCATTCCTCAAGTCCCTGGATCGTGGCGGGATCGCACAGGAATACGAAGCGCTGAAGGCGGCGATGGGACGTCGCCCCACGCTGGCGGAGTTTTATCGGTCAGGGGCAAACGTCAGGACCGTGCGACAGCAATACGGCAGCTGGTTCGAATTCATCAAGACGATGGGCGATCTCGCTACGGAGGAAATTCCAGTCACAGCGAATTTCCAGGCCTTCCTGCGCGAAGTGGAAATAACGCCGATGACATTGAGCTACAAGATGGTGGCGCTTGACGCTTTTCAGGAACTCGATGGCTGGCGCACGCCGCCATCGCTTGTGACGCTTGCCCAGCATTCATGGCAGGTAATGCAGCGCCGCCGTCCCTTGCTGTCCGATCTGCCTGAAGCGATGCGCGAAACACAGGACGGTTCGTCCGCCGCCTGGCAGCGCTATTGGCGCGACAACCCAGTCAAGGCCTGGGTTGGTGGCAACGCTGCGACTTCAGAGAAAGCATATTTCAAGGCGGATGCCCAGCATTTCGAGCCTAGCTTTTCGGTCAATGAGTCGGACCGCGACATTCTGGCCACGCTGGTCCAGGAGTTGGTTGATTACCGCCTTGCGTCCTACGAATCACGTAAAACCGCGACCACAAGCAGCAGCAACGTGATCCACTTCCCTCACCAGAAGGTTGCGCGCACTGAGGTGCCGTACTTTCCGGACCTTAAGATTGCGTGCGGCCATTTCCGGACGGCCTCCAGCGAGGCGACCGAGCACCGAAGCCTCGGTCTGGGCTACGGGAGAATCGACCCGGCGCGCCATTTCATTGCGCGCGCTACCGGTAGTTCGATGAACGGTGGGAAGAACCCTATCCGGGACGGTGACTACTTGCTGCTTGAACTTGTCAGCCCGACCAACGCCGGGGCCATCACCGGCAGCATCATGGCCATAGAGCGGCAAGACGAATCGGGCGACAACCAGTATTTGCTTCGGACGGTGACCAAGGGGGCGGGTGGTACCCACGTCCTGAAAGCCAACAACCCCGACTACAGCGACATAGTTGCCACCGATGAGATGCGCACCCTGGCCCGACTCAAGGCCGTTATTGACCCACTCGAGTTGGCGGTTGGCGAAAGCTTCATGCGTGAGGAGATTCCCGCTCTGTTTGGTGAGCAGTTCAGTCCCGGCAACTGGAATGTTGGGCATGTCGCCCTCGATGACCAGAAGGCGTTGGTTCTTCTGGTGACGCTCAGCAAGCGCGGCCGGGCCGCGGATCACCGCTACCTGGACCATTGGATCGACGAGCACAGTTTCCATTGGCAGACCCAGAACTCCACCACGCCAGAAGGCAAGCGTGGACAACAGATCATTCAGCACGAAATGCTGGGGCTCGCCATCCATTTGTTTGTCCGCGAGCACAAATTGCAGGCTGGCAAGGCGGCGCCCTTCGTCTATTTCGGCAAGGTGCGGTATCGAAGCCATACCGGAAGCGCGCCGATGAGCGTCGTTTTGGATGTTGGGGATGCCTGACCCGTTGGAAGGCCGAATTTCGGCGGTGATCTATGTGCTGCTATAGAGCAACCAATACATCTCCACGAGTGTTAGTACATACTTGCATTGAGTCGAGTTCGCTTTGTTGATCCTGTGAGGACAGTAGGTGAGTAGCATTTTTGAGGGACTCCCCGCACGTTCCATGTTTCTTTTAATGCGTTTGTTGCGAATACTTCGAATTGCAATAGAATTTCTTTCGGACCATTTCGGTCCAAAACCAAGGAAAACTTCATGAAATCGCCAGACTTGCTTGAGCCTGCGGCCAGCGAGGAAGAGGCGGAAATGGCCAAAGTGGCGCTTCGCTGCCTCATGACCGCGCTGGATCATTCCAACGCACCGCGTATCGTGTTGGTTGATGAGAATGGAAAACAGACGGACGCGCCCGCACTGCCGCTGCCACCTAAAGCGCTTCGCTTCTTTGCGGAAGTACTGAGGCTGATGGCGCAGCAACAGCCCATTGTGTTGTTGCCCCAAAAGCATGTACTCACCACGCAAGAAGCGGCCGGATTCCTCAATGTTTCCCGCCCCTTTGTGATCAAGGAGATCCAGGCCGGTCGCTTGAAATGCACCCTGGTCAATCGGCATCGGCGCATCGAATTTTCGGAGTTGCAGAGGTACCAGGCCGAGCAACAACGGCGATCAGAGGATGCGTTGCAAAAGCTGACGACGATGTCGGAGGAACTAGGGATGGAGTTCTGAATGGCGGGGTCGGCGAGGTACACGGCCATCCTGGATGCGAATACGCTGTATCCGATGCTGGTGCGTGACCTTCTGCTGAGCCTTGCCACGGCTGGTCTGTATCACGCGCGCTGGACTACGGCAATCCATGGTGAATGGACGCGTAACCTTGCCAAGGACCGGCCTGATCTGGCCCCTCGACTGCCGGAGATCGTGGCGGCAATGGATAGTGCGGTGCCAGATTGCCTTGTGGAAAACTACGAGCCTTTGATTGATTGCATCGCACTTCCAGATGACGATGATCGACACGTCGTGGCCGCCGCGATCGCCGGGCACGCCGATGCGATCGTGACGTTCAACATCAAACATTTCCCGGCCGACGTGCTGTTGTCTCACGGCATCGAGGGTCAACACCCGGACGACTTTGTGATGAACCAACTGCAGTTGCAGGAACTGGTGGCAATCAACGCCATCAAGAAGATGCGGGCGCGATGGAAGAATCCGGAACGGTCAGCGGCAGATCTGATCGCCGCGCTTGAGAAGCGGGAGATGCCATTGACCGCAACCCACCTCAGGCAGGCCGAGGCGCTGATTTAGCGGGAGCCGCTGCAAGTTGCCGAGCGGAAGCCGCGTAGTAGCGCAGACATTGGGGCTGGTGTGGCGGTGTAAGCGTGATCCGCGGTTCGATTGCGCCCTGCGGAATCGAATCGCAACCCGGGCATTTCCTTGAGGCAGGTTTTGGGACGTATGCCCAATGGTTTCCCCGCATTCGCGCAGCCGTTTTTGAGGGGCTGTTTCAATGCTCATGATGCTGGTGTCCTGGTTAACTTCGGCACGCGCAGGGCGTTGCAATGTCAATTGAGATATTTGTATCAATCCCAGCGGGTATCGCGCACTTGAACCTGGCCGTTGTCTACGCGTACAGGGAAGGTTCTGGTGGGCTCGTAAGCTGGCGCGGACAATGCCGCGCCGGTGCGGATGCAAAAGCGTGCGCCGTGGCGCGGGCAAACGATCTGGTCGCCTTCGACGGTGCCGCCGGTGAGCTGTCCACCATCATGGGTGCAGACGTCTTCGATGGCGTAATACTGGCCGTCGAGGTTGAATACGGCGATCTGCGCGTCGTCCACATCTATAACCCGCCGCTCGCCTGGCGCGAGCTCTTCGGCCCGCGCGACCGCGATCCATTCACTCATTTCAATCCTTCATTCACAAAATTCAGATTTGGTGCGCATGCCGGTGATGAGGCGGGCACCGCGCTCGAAGCTGACATAGGACCAGAGCCACTGCGTCATGACGATCAGCCGATTGCGCAGGCTGAT
>JANLQZ010000337.1:0-2856 GCA_031368125.1 Betaproteobacteria bacterium | reverse complement strand
CGGCAAACTGGCGGACGTGGCCGCCAAGGCCGGCTCGTCGATCATGGGCCCGGGCAACTTTGTCAAGGACCCGATCTCGGCCATCTCGTTCGGCATGGCGCTGATGTTCGGCACCGCCGGCCTGCCGCACATCCTGATGCGTTTCTTCACCGTGCCAAGTGCCAAGGCAGCACGTACATCGGTGATGTGGGCGACCGGGTGGATCGGTTACTTCTACATGCTGACGTTCATCATCGGCTTCGGCGCCATCACCTTCGTGCTGACCAATCCGGAATTCCTGGACGCCAAGGGTGCACTCAAAGGCGGCGGCAACATGGCGGCCATCCACCTCGCCAATGCAGTCGGCGGCAACGTGTTCCTGGGCTTCATCTCGGCGGTGGCGTTCGCAACCATCCTCGCCGTGGTGGCGGGCCTGACCTTGTCCGGTGCATCCGCGGTGTCGCACGACCTGTACGCCACCGTCATCAAGAACGGCAATGCCGACAGCGCGTCCGAATTGCGGGTCTCGAAAATCACCACCATTGCGCTGGGCGTCCTGGCGGTACTGTTGGGCATCGTGTTCGAGAAGCAGAACATCGCGTTCATGGTTTCGTTGGCATTCGCGATTGCCGCGTCGGCCAACTTCCCGGTGCTGTTCATGTCGGTGCTGTGGAAAGACTGCACCACCAGGGGTGCGGTGATCGGCGGTTTCCTCGGCCTGATTTCGTCGGTCGCCCTGACGGTGGTATCACCATCGGTCTGGGAAGTGACTCTCGGCAACCCGAAGGGTTCGGCATTGTTCCCGTATACCTCGCCGGCCCTGTTCTCGATGAGCATCGCCTTCGTCGGCATCTGGCTGTTCTCGATCCTGGATCGCAGCCAGCGGGCCAAAGTGGACCGGGCAGGTTTCCTGGCGCAGCAGGTGCGCTCCGAAACCGGCATCGGCGCGTCGGGGGCCTCCGGCCACTAGCCGCGCACCCGCGCGCCAGCGGTGCCCCCGGCGGGGGCATCGTGCGCTAAGCTGCAAGGACTGCGGACCCATTCGTCCGCAGTCCTTTCTTTATTGGACACCGCCTTGGCTACGTTATTGCAGGTTCCAGCACCTTGCCGCAAGCACTCCGATTTGATCTGACGCCATTCGAAAGCCTCACGGCGCCACAGCGCGCACAGGTGGCGGACGGGTCGAGCCTGGCCGAATTCGCGCCCGGGCAAATCATCCTCACGCCCGAGACCGATCCAACGCATTTGTATGTGTTGCTCACGGGGCACGTCGAGCTGGTGGAGGCGGGCGAGGTGGTCGCGGTCTACGGTCCGCAGGAGCTGTTTGCCGTGCGGGCCGTGATGGCGGGCCGGTGCAGCGGAACCCTGCAGGCGATGGACGCAGTGCAGGCCTGGCAGATACCGAAGGCAACAATCCAGAGCCTGGTGGCCGACAACGCAAGCTTCGCCACGCTGCTGTTTGCCGACGTGGCGCGCCGCCTGGCGGCGGCGGCGCAGAACGGCAATGACCGCGAATTCCTTTCGTTGATGATGGCACGCGTAGGCGACGCCTATATTCGCAAGCCCCATTTCGTGGATGGCTCGCTCGACATCGTTTCGGTCTGCCGGCTGCTGGCCGAACAGGGGCTCACCAACACGCTGGTGCGTGACAACGCGGGTGGGGTGGAGCGCATCGGCATGTTCACCACCACCGACCTGCGCGACGCGCTGCTGCAGCCGGTGCCGCCCGGCCAGCTCGCGGTGGCCCGGGTGGCACGATTCGAACTCGTCACCGTGCCCAGCGATGCCGCGCTGTACGAAGCGCTGCTGGTCATGATCCGGCATCGCGTGCACCGCGTGCTGGTGATGGACGGCGGCGCCGTAGTCGGTGTGCTGAGCCAGCTCGACCTGATGGGATTCGTCTCCAACCATTCGCACCTGATCGCGCTGCAGGTAGCCCAGGCCGGATCGGTCGGGGAACTGCGCACGGCCGCGCTGCAGATGGACGACCTGATCGCGGTGCTGCACAGCGGTGGCGTCAAGATCGAAGTCATCGCCTCGCTGGTGAGCGAGCTCAATAGCCAGATTTTCGCCCGTCTCTGGTCGCTGCTGGCACCCCCTGAACTGGTCAGCAACAGCTGCCTGATGGTGATGGGCAGCGAAGGCCGGGGCGAGCAGATCCTCAAGACCGACCAGGACAATGCGCTGCTGCTGCGCGACGGCTACGACTGCGCGCAACTGGAACAGATCACAGGGCACTTCCGTCGGGCCCTGCTCGAATTTGGATATCCGAGTTGTCCCGGCGACATCATGGTCACCAATCCGCTGTGGCGCCAGCCGCTGGCAGCATTCAAGAGCACGCTGCAGCAGTGGCTGTATGGCGACGCGCCGGAAGCCTCGCTGCAGCTGGCGATTTTCATGGACGCCAAAGCGGTGGCCGGTGATGCCGACCTGCTGCGCCAGGCCCGGGCGCATATGCACGCCATCGCCACTGCCAGCGACGCGTCGCTGGCCCGCTTCGTGGCGGCCATCGAACAATTCAACGAGCCCGGCGGATGGTGGTCGCGGCTGACCGGGCAACGCGGCCGCGACGAACCGGTGTTCGACCTCAAGAAACTGGGCACCTTCCCGATCGTGCATGGCGTGCGGGCGCTGGCCCTGGAATACCGCCTAGCAGAGGTCAGCACCACCGAACGGATCCGCATCCTGGTCAACCTGAACCACCTGGCGGCCGACCTGGCGCGCGACCTGGTCGATGCGCTGCATTTCCTCATGGGGCTCAAGCTCAGGCACAACCTGCGCCAGCGCCAGTTGAGGCAACCGATTGACAATCTGGTGCGGCTGTCCGAATTTGGCACGCTGGAGCGCGACCTGCTGAAGGATTCATTGGCCATCATC
>JANLQZ010000943.1:0-2466 GCA_031368125.1 Betaproteobacteria bacterium | reverse complement strand
CCCGCCTCAAGGAACTGGGCCAGGTCTACCGCGAGGTCATCGGCCGCAACTTCCCGGCCATGACCTGCGTGCAGGTCGCCGCGCTGGTGGAGGCCCGGGCCAAGGTCGAGATCGAGGTGACGGCGGTGCTGCCGGACTGAGGATCTCCGCCCACCTGTTGGCCGGCGCCAGGGCAGGCGAGCCAAAACCGACATTGTCCACGCAGGCCGTGCCATCGTGAGTCCACGCAGGCCCTGCCATCGTGCGTCCACGCAGGCTGTGCCATCGTGCGTCCACGCAGGCCGTGCCATGGCGATCCCTAGCAGGTTGTCATTGCGGACTTGATCCGCAATCCATGGATCCCGGATCCGGTCCAGGATGACAGCCAGGTGGCGTCAAACGCCTTCGCCGCTATGGGGTATTGGCGCCTGCCTGCAAGCGGGCCCTCGCTGCGCGGCAGTGCCTCAGCCACGGGGACCAAGGACACGATCATGGTCGCGCCCCATGATGCGTTTCTGCGGCAGTTGTCGGCGCGCATGCTCAGTACGACGCGCCATCTGGGCCATCATCTGGTCGAGATCGAAGCTGTGCTGGCCCGGTCGACCCGTCGGCCGGTTTTTTCAGCGGTGCCTGAAGCGGCCAGGAAGCGCTCGTCAGTGACGGCCTCGAGCTGGCTCCCGGACGCTTAAACCGGCATCGGTGCGCCACAGTTCCAGCACTGCTCGAAACCACCTTCGACCAGCTCGCCACAGGCACACAACCAGCGCCGTTGCGGCACGTGCTGCAGGTGGTGCAGCATCTCGCGCGCCTGCACCTCCTGTTCTGGGTAGGTGACCCAGACCTCGGGTAGGCACTGGTCGGGCGGCAATTCGCCCGCGACGCCGGACAGGAACTGGCGCTGCACACTGGTGGCGATGCCGGCGCTGCGCAATGCATCGGCCCACAGTGTGGCGATGGCCAGGTTGGGGGCTTGGGTCAGGCGCGGCATGTGAGTGCAGCATAAGGCAGTTCGCGCCGACATGGCAGGCGCAGCGCGGTGTCGCCGACGCACACGCCGCCAGACCACCACGCCAACGCACTTGAATGACAATCGGCAGGAACAAGGGTCTTCCTTCCAATGCCGCCGAAATCGCCAGTTCCCAACAACCGCCGGGTGGCCTGCGCGCGCTGGGCGCCCATGTGCCTGGCGGCGCTGATGCTGGCCGGTTGCGCCGATACCCGGTATTACCTGCAGTCGGTCAGCGGGCATCTGGCGCTGATGCAGGCCGCCCGGCCACTGGACCAATGGCTGGCCGATGACGGCACGCCCGAGCGGCTACGCGACCGACTGGCGCTGGCGCAGCGCATACGTCGTTTTGCGGTCGCCGAACTCGGGCTGCCAGACAACGGCAGCTACCAGCGTTATGCCGACCTGCAGCGCCGCTCGGTGGTGTGGAACGTGGTTGCCGCACCGGAGTTTTCCCTCACCCTGCATAGCTGGTGTTTTGCGGTCGTGGGTTGTGTCGGTTACCGCGGCTACTTCAATGAGGCCGACGCCCGGCAGGAGGCCGAGCAGCTCAAGGCACGCGGACTGGAAGTCGCGGTCTACGGGGTACCGGCCTATTCCACGCTGGGCTGGATGAACTGGGCTGGCGGTGACCCCTTGCTCAGCACCTTCATCCACTATCCGCAGGGCGAACTGGCACGCATGGTCTTCCATGAACTGGCACACCAGGTGCTGTACGTGAAGGACGACACGGCGTTCAACGAATCGTTTGCCACCACTGTCGAGCGGCTCGGCAGCGCGGCCTGGTTGGCCAGCCAGGCCGACCCGGCAGCGCAAACGGAATACGCGGCACTGGACGCACGCCGCCAGGCGTTTCGGGCGCTGACCAGCCGCACGCGCAGCAAGCTGCTGGCGATCTATACAACCGACGCCGCGACGCCGCCCAGCGCGAGCCAACAAGAGGCGTTGAAGTCTGCCGCCTACACCGAGTTTCGCCAGGCCTACGCGCAACTCCGGGAAAGCTGGGGCGGCTACGCGCGCTATGACGCCTGGGTCGCCGGGGCCAACAACGCCGCCTTTGGTGCGCTGGCGGCCTATGACGATTGGGTAGGCGCGTTTGAAGCCTTGTACCGACAACATCCTGGCGACTGGAGCACCTTTTACACGGGCGCGCGGCAACTGGCGGACCTGCCGCGCCCCGAGCGCACGCAGCGTTTGCAGCTACTGAAAGGCACCGCGCAAAGCCCGCCTTGAACCAGGGTTGTCCATTGGACTTGCGTATGCCACTCCGCTTTTTTGTGGCGCACGAAACGACTGCGCTCGGCGGGCGGCGTGGCAGGCGTTCTCCGGCTCGCGTCGCGGGCGACCTTGATTGGTTCGTGATGGTTGCTGCGTCAACGCGTGTGTTGGCGCGCCTGCTCTGTCGGAACCGCAAGTGCGGCCTGCGCCCGCCCGCCACACCACCCGCCTTGGGGCGAGGTGCTGGGGCACAGTGCTTGGGG
>JANLQZ010000324.1:0-2914 GCA_031368125.1 Betaproteobacteria bacterium | reverse complement strand
TGGGTGGTGGGTGCTGACGGGCTCGAACCGCCGACCTACGCCTTGTAAGGGCGCCGCTCTACCAACTGAGCTAAGCACCCCACCGAAACCGGGTGTCTCAATTCAAGGCGTCTTTCAACGCCTTGCCTGGACGAAACTTTGGAACCTTGGCAGACTTTATTTTAATCGCAGCGCCGGTGCGCGGATTCCGACCGACGCGCGCGGCGCGTTTGCCGACCGCAAAGGTGCCGAAACCCACCAGCGAAACCGACCCTCCCTTTTTCAGCGTCGTCTTGACCGCGCCAATGGTGGACTCCAGCGCGCGCGTCGCCGCGGCCTTGGAAATGTCCGCGTGTTTTGCAATGTGTTCAATCAGTTCTGTTTTATTCATAAAGTGCCCCTCGTATGGAATCGGAGTCGATCAAATTTTTGTTCAAGGTTTTTTCTCCAGCCACAAATGCCAGTCGTCTGGGCGACCCGATCGCACCACGCATCTGCTGTCTGGAGAATGGAAATTGCAGTTCGTACGGCTGCAGGCAATTAGAGCCACGGACATGCACCGTGTCAACACACCGCGCAGCAATACGTTCATGCGGACGCGAATTCTATTCGGTTTTGGCGCCTGCAAAAGTGTAAAAAAAAGCCCGGTTGCTTGACACGGCGGCGCGCTGCCACCGCGTCACAGCGCCTGCGCGATCGCCCGCCCCATATCGACGGTACCCGCCGCGCCGCCCAGGTCGGGGGTGCGCGGCGCGCCGCTGCGAGGGTCGAGCACCTTTTCGATCGCGGCCAGCACCGCATCGTGCGCCGCCCTGAAACCGAGGAAGTCCAGCATCATCGCCCCGCACCAGACTTGTCCGATCGGGTTGGCCACGCCCCTGCCCGCGATGTCCGGCGCGGAGCCATGCACCGGTTCGAACAGCGAGGGGTACTGGCGCACCGGGTTCAGGTTGGCGCTGGGCGCAATTCCGATGGTTCCGGTACAGGCCGGCCCCAGATCGCTCAGGATGTCCCCGAACAGGTTGCTCGCCACCACGACGTCAAAAAAATCCGGCCGTTGCACGAAGTGCGCGGTCAGGATGTCGATATGGAATTTGTCGACTGCCACACCCGGGTAATTGGCAGCCATCTCGGCCACGCGCTCGTCCCAGTAAGGCATGGTGATCGCGATGCCATTGGACTTGGTGGCGCTGGTGAGGTGTTTCTTCGGGCGCGACTGCGCCAACTCGAACGCGAACTTCAGCACCCGGTCGACGCCCACACGCGACATCACGGTCTCCTGCATCACGATCTCGCGTTCGGTACCGGCATACATCCGTCCCCCGATGCTGGAGTACTCGCCTTCGGTGTTTTCACGCACGATCACCATGTCGATCTCGCCGGGTGCACGCGCGCTGCCGTCGCGCCGCACCACGGGCGCGATGATTCCGGGCATCAGGCGCGCCGGCCGCAGGTTGACGTACTGGTCGAATTCGCGCCGAAAAAGCAGCAGCGAGCCCCACAGCGAGACATGGTCCGGGATCTTCTCGGGCCAGCCAACCGCACCGAAGTAGATCGCATCGTGGCCGCCAATCTGGGCCTTCCAGTCGTCCGGCAGCATCTTGCCGTGACGCTCGCAATAGTCCCAGCTCGAGAAATCGAAATGGTCGAAGTGCAGGTCGAGGCCGAACTTGCGGGCCGCCGCATCCATCACCCGCAATCCTTCAGGCATGACCTCCTTGCCGATGCCGTCTCCGGCGATGACCGCGATGCGTTTCTTGCCCATGGTGCCTCCGTTGGTTGAGCCGACTATGCTACTTGGCCGCCCGCACCACCAGGCTCACGCCGTAGGCCGTGAGAGCGATTCCCAGCAGGGTCGTGGCGGTGATCGGCTCCGAAAACAGCAGCCACGCCATCAAGGCGGTGCTTGGCGGCACCAGGTAGAAAAGGCTGGTGACGCTGGTCGCGGCGCCACGTTGTATCAGCAGGTAAAGCAGCGAACTACCGCCCAGCGTCAGCGCAAGCACCGACCAGGCCATGGCACCGGCCAGTTCGGCGTTCCAGCGTAGGGACTCCTGCTCCAGCAGGGCCAGCGGCAGCGTCACCAGCAGCGCCGCGCCCAGTTGCACCACGTTGGCGGTACGAACATCGCAGGGCCGCACATAGCGTTTCTGGTACAACGTGCCGACCGTGATCGACAGCAAGGCAAGTACGGCGTACGAGAGGTTCAACAGGTCGACCTGGTCACCGGCGCCGCCGTGCGCGAACTTGCGCGAAACCACCAGCGTCAGGCCGGCAAAACCGAGCAGCAAGCCAGCCCATTGCCGGCGGCTGACGTCTGCACCCCTGGACGACAACCAGACTGCGGTCAGCACCGGCTGCAGTCCGACGATCAATGCCGACAGGCCAGAACCCATGCCGGCTTTCACGGCAGCCCACACGCCACCCAGGTAACAGGCGTGCATCAGCACACCGGTCACGGCCAGATGCCGCCACTGCCGGCCACTGTCGGGCCACGGCACACGCGCCAACCAGATCCAGGGCAGGAAACACACCATCGACAAGGCATAACGCACGGCCAGGAATGTGAACGGCGGGCCATGCGGCATGCCGTAACGCGCAACGATGAAACCGGTGCTCCAGACCAGGACGAACACGACCGGCATGGCACGCACCAGGGCGTGCCCGGGCCGGCCGGCGGTCATTTAACCCGGGCCCGGATCTCCGGCACCGCTTTTTGGAGGTAATAGGCCATGGAGATGATCGTGAGCAGGGCCGCGATCCAGATCAGCCAGGTACCCAACACGCGGGTGTCGACCAGTCCGAACAACTTGCCGTCGAACAGCAGGAACGGAATGGCCACCATCTGGCCCACGGTCTTGAGTTTGCCGATCATGTGCACCGCCACGCTCTTGGCGGCGCCGATCTGGGCCATCCATTCGCGCAGCGCCGAAAT
>JANLQZ010000172.1:0-1637 GCA_031368125.1 Betaproteobacteria bacterium | reverse complement strand
CAAGATCACCATTCGTGGGGCCTACGACTATGACAATCCGTCGAATCAGTACAACGGCGTGCAACGCATCGAGTTTGCCAACGGCACGGTGTGGGGCTTGCCGCAGATCACGGCGCGCACTCTGCTGAGCACCGATCTGGCCGACAGCCTGCGCGGCACGTTGGCGGCCGACACCATCAGCGGCGGCCTGGGCAATGACACCATCAGCGGCGGCAGTGGCGACGACATCCTCAGTGGCGGCGCCGGCAACGACGTCATCACTGGCGACATGGGCAACGACACGCTGGACGGTGGCGCCGACAACGACACGTTGTCGGGCGGGGTGGGCAACGACCGGTACTTGCTGGCGCGCGGCCACGGGGTCGACACGGCCTACGACAACGACACCACCGCCGGCAACACCGATCTGGCCTTGTTCAACACCGGTATCGCCACCGACCAGTTGTGGTTTCGCCAGGTGTCGAACAACCTCGAGGTCAGCATCATCGGCACGGCCGACCGGCTCAGCATCGGCGGCTGGTATTCGGGCAACCAGTGCCACCTGGAGCAGTTCAAGACCAGCGACGGCAAGACGCTGCTCGACAGCCAGGTGCAGAACCTGGTCAACGCGATGGCGGCCTTCGCGCCGCCGGCGATCGGGCAGACCAGCCTGTCAGCGGCGTACGCCAGCCAGCTGGCACCGGTCATCGCCGCCAACTGGCATTAGGCCGCCGGTGCTACAGCGGTAGCTTGTCCAGCGTGGCGTAGGTGGTGCGCAGCCAGGTCTTGACGCGCTGGCGTTCGAGCAGGCCCAGGCCGTCGGTGTCTGGGCGGTTGTGGATGGCGGCCCAGAAGCTGACGTTCTGGCGGTCGATCTTGCGCATGCTGGCTTCGTGCAGTTGCTCTAGCGAGATCAGTTGCCCACCCAGGGCGAGCGCTTTATTGAGCGCCGGAGATTCTTCGAGTTGCGAGAAATCCGAACCGCGCCCGAGGTTCTTGACCACGAAATAGTTGGGGCCCGGGCCGAAGGTGTTCAGCAGCCGGTCGAGCAGGTCGACCGAGTCCTTGCCGGCGTCGGCGAGGTGCCAGAAATTGACGGTTATTCCCAATTCGCCCATGAGCGAGAGCACGTCGGAGTCGCGGATCCAGCGCGACAGCGGTGCCGCCGTCTGCGCGGCCAGGTCGACGATCACGCTCTTTTGTTGGCCCTGGGTCGGCGGCTCCTCGAACACGGCGGCGATCAGGTCGAGGCCCTCGTAGGTGTCCACGATCACGGGCGCGGCATAGTCGGCGTAAAAACGTGTGAACGAGGTGTGCGAGCGGTCGGTGTCGAAGCCGACGAAAGGCCGGCCCTTGTCGATGAAATACTGGGCCAGCACCCGGGCGGCGACCGACTTGCCGACGCCGCCTTTTTCGCCGCCAATGAAATTGAGTGAACTCATACGCTGTTTCTCCCTGTTGTGTGGATCCAAAGCCCGCTGGCCCGCTGGTTTAGCTTAGCAAAAGTCCTGTCCCCTGGGGACAACTCAATTGAGCTTCTTCACCAGCACCTGGCTCTTGCGGTCCCAGTTGTACATGCGCCTGCGCGCCTCGGGAAGCTTGTCCGGATCGGCCTGCACGAACCCGCGTTTCAGGAACCAGTGCATGGTGCGCGTGGT
>JANLQZ010000163.1:0-1958 GCA_031368125.1 Betaproteobacteria bacterium | reverse complement strand
CTCGGGCGCCAACCACAGCGCCGACCGCCGCATCGGTTATGCGATCAGCTACATCCCGGCGCATGTGCGGCCGGTCGGTGGCGTCAAACCCTGGGGCTTATGCGTACGCGGGCGCGACCACGGCCACTTCGTGCCCGAGCACCGGCTGGGCCAGGCACTGTCCGAGCCCGACCGGCGCCAGCACCGCGAGGCGCTGGCGGCGTTCCGGGCGCTGCAGGATGCCGGGTTCCAGCAGACGGCCAGTGCGACGCCATGAGCGAAAACACACGCCAGGAGCGCCTGGTCGCGCTGGCCGAGCACTATTTCGCGTCGGTCGACCGCAAGGACCTGGCGGCCACGCTGGCGTGTTTCGCGCCCGATGCGCGTTTCACGATCGCCACCTACGACACCGCGTACCAGGGCCGCGACACCGCCATCCGCGCCATGTTCGAGCGCCTCAATACCCGTTATGCACGGGTGTGGCACGGCAACTTCGACCACGTGGTGCAGGCGCCCGACCGTATCGCCAGCCGCTTTCGGGTCGAGAACCTGACTTTCGACCGGCAGACGCTGGTCAAGAACAACTGCAACTTCTTCAGGTTGCGCGGCGACCTGTTCGAAGAGGTGTTCGTCTACATGAGCGGCGACAACTCGCTCGGCTGAAGCGGCGCTGGCCGCCGGGGCTGACGGCGGCGCAGACATCCCCCCGAGGCGCCGGCGACCGGCCTGATTGCGCACTGGCGGGCGGGCTTTTTGCACAACCGGCGCAACTTTGTGCCGCAGCATGTTGTGCCGGCTGAAAGGATTGGCGCGAATCGACGACCCATTCCGCGTACAGCACCTGAAAGGAAATCTGCCATGCTCCGACGCCAACTCTTCACCCTGCTCGCCGGCATCGGCCTGGGCCGCACGACCCTCGCCGCGACTGCGGCCGCCGGCGCCGCACCAATCGAAACGCTGCGCCTGAGCGACGCCGAGTGGAAACAACGCCTGTCGCCAGCGCAGTACCGGATCCTGCGCAAGGAAGGCACCGAGGCCTCGCACACCAGTGTGCTCAACGGTGAAAAACGCAAGGGAAGCTACCATTGCGCGGGTTGCGACCTGCCGCTGTTCGCCTCGGAAGCGAAATACGACAGCGGCACCGGCTGGCCGAGTTTCTTCAGTTCGCTGCCCGGCGCGGTCGCGACCAAGACCGACTACGCGATGGTTTTTCCGCGCACCGAATACCACTGCGCGCGCTGCGAAGGCCACCAGGGCCATGTCTTCAACGACGGCCCGCCGCCAACCGGGAAACGTTATTGCAACAACGGGCTGGCGCTGAAGTTCGCGCCGGCGGCCTGAGTGGCGCCGGCGCGCGCATGGTCCGGTAGCGCCGGAAGCTGCAGTCCCTGGCCCGAGCGCAGGCGCACGCGCGCCCGGCAGCCCTCAGAGCAGGCGCATGCGCCGCGCCTGCTCGGTCAGGTCCGGGCGGAAATCCGGGTGCGCGATCGCGATCAGTTCGGCCGCGCGCTGGCCGGCCGACTTGCCGCGCAGCTGGGCCACGCCGAATTCGGTGACCACGTAGTTGATGTCGTTCTTGCTGGTGCTCATGTGGGTGCCGGGCGAGAGCACCGGCACGATGCGCGATATGGAATCGCCCTTGGCCGTGGCCGGCAGCACGATGAAGGCCTTGCCGCCGCGCGAACGGTTCGCCGCCCGCACGAAATCGGACTGGCCGCCGGTGCCCGAATACGGCACCGACCCCAGGCTCTCGGAACCGCATTGCCCGAGCAGGTCGATCTGCAGCGTGGCGTTGATCGCGACCAGGTTGTCGTTCCGTCCGGCCAGCGCGGGATCATTGGTGAAGTCGACCGGATGGATCTCCAGCGTCGGATTGCGGTCCATGAAGCGGTAGAGCCGGCCAGAGCCGAGCGCAAAGGTGGCCACCATTTTTCCGGGCAGGTAGTTCTTGCGCCGATTGGTCACGGCGCCGCTTTCCA
>JANLQZ010000139.1:0-3044 GCA_031368125.1 Betaproteobacteria bacterium | reverse complement strand
GGCGAGCCGCTACCAGGGCAAACCAACGACCGCATTGGGCCGCAAATCGGCTTGTGACGCCAGCGTGCGAGGTCTGCGGACAGGCCGCGTGGGTTGCATGCCGGTGTGCGGCTTCGTTGCGGGCTGCCGCGCATGGACGCTTGGCATTAGCATCAGGCCATGCCAAGCCAGTCCGTGCACACCGACAGCGGCGCGCGATCGGTGCCCGCGGGCTTGATCGGCGTCGTCGCCGGCACTGCGGCGCAACTGGGACAGGCCGCGTTGTTCCCCTGGCCGGTGTACCTGGTGCTGCTGGTTGTGGGCCTGGGGGCGGCGTGGTGGACGGCGTTGCGCTCCGGCCTGCGGCACTGGCGCCTGCTGGTGGTCGCTTTGGCCTGCGGCTGCGCCGGATTTGGCTTGACCGGCTGGCGCGCCGGGCTGTACCTGAGCCACGCGCTGGCGCCGGAGCTGGAGGGTCGAGACATCGTGGTGACCGGTGTGGTGACCGCGATGCCGCAGGCCAACGAGGCCGGGACGCGTTTTCGCCTGGCGGTGGAAACCGCTCGCCTGGCCATGACCGGGACGCCCGTGCAGTTGCCGTCCAGTATCCTGCTCGGCTGGTATGCGGGTCCGGGTGTGGCGGCGACCGGCGACGCGCTGGAACTGCAGCGCCAGCCTTCGGTGCTGCGCGCAGGGGAACGCTGGCAGATGGCGGTGCGCCTGAAGGCTCCCCACGGCAACAGCAATCCGCACGGGTTCGACTACGAACTCTGGTTGTGGGAGCAGGGTCTGCAGGCCACCGGTTATGTGCGCGCAACCACCGGCGACCTGCCGCCGCAAGCCATGGGGCAGACCTGGCGCCATCCGGTGGAACTGGCGCGCCAGACCGTGCGTGACCGGATCCAGCAGCGTGTGTCCGAGCGCCGCCTGTCCGGGCTGATCGCGGGGCTCGTGGTCGGTGACCAGAACGCGATCGACCGCGCCGATTGGGAGGTGTTTCGGGCCACCGGTGTGGCGCACCTGATGAGTATTTCCGGTCTGCACGTCACCATGTTTGCATGGCTGGCCGCGGCCCTGATCGGCTTCTTGTGGCGGCGCTCGGCGTGGTTGTGCCTGCGCCTGCCGTCACCGCACGCCGCGCTGGTCGGGGGCGTCGTGATGGCGCTGGCCTATGCGTTGTTCAGCGGCTGGGGTGTGCCATCGCAACGCACCATCTGGATGCTGGCCACGGTGGGCGCGTTGCGCCTGTCCGGCAAGATGTGGCCGTGGCCGATGGTGTGGCTGCTGGCCTGCGCCGTCGTGGTGGTGGTCGACCCGTGGGCCTTGCTGCAGGCCGGATTCTGGCTGAGTTTCGTGGCGGTCGGCGTCCTGTTTGCCTCCGGCCCCGGCGCGGACAACACGCCGGCGCACGGTGTTCGGGCCAGGCTGCTGGCCCTGCTGCGCGAGCAATGGGTGATCACGGTGGCGCTGACCCCGCTGAGCTTGTTGTTGTTCGGCCAGGTCTCCGTCGTCGGTCTTGCGGCCAACGCCGTGGCGATACCGTGGGTGACCCTGGTGGTCACGCCGCTGTCCATGCTCGGTGTGTTGTTGCCGCCGCTGTGGGACCTGGCCGCCTGGTCGCTGGGCGCGCTGGCCTGGTATTTGCAGCTGCTGGCGCAGTTGCCGTTCGCCAGCCTCTCGATGGCACAGGCGCCGCTGTGGGCCGGGGTGGCAGGGGTATGTGGCGGCGTGTTGCTGGCCCTGCGCCTGCCCATCGCGCTGCGCTTGTGGGGTGTGCCGCTGCTGCTGCCGGTGCTGCTGTGGCTGCCGCCGCGCCCGGGCGCCGGCCAGTTCGAGCTGCTGGCGGCCGATATCGGGCAGGGCAACGCCGTGCTCGTGCGTACCGCCAGCCACGCGCTGCTGTACGACGCCGGGCCGCGTTTCTCGCGCGAAAGCGACGCCGGGCACCGGGTGCTGGTACCGCTGCTGCGCGCGCTCGACGTCAGGCTCGACCTGCTGGTGCTGAGCCACCGCGACAGCGACCACGTCGGTGGGGCCGCCGCGGTGCTGGCGATGCAGCCGGGTGCGGAGCTGCTCAGTTCGATCGAAGGCAGCCATGAGTTGCAGGCGCTGCGTCCGGCGCGCCGATGCGAGGCCGGGCAGCACTGGCTGTGGGACGGGGTCGAATTTGCCGTGCTGCACCCGGCTGCCGCCGATTTCACTGCGGTAGCCAAACCGAACGCGTTGTCGTGTGTGCTGCGCGTCTCCGGCCGCTCGGGTGGCCCGGGCGACCCGCCTGCGATTGCGCTGCTGGTGGGGGACATCGAACGGCCGCAGGAACTGCGCCTGGTGTCCGATGGGGCGCCCCTGCGCGCCGACGTGCTGCTGGTGCCGCACCACGGCAGCAAGACCTCGAGCAGCGCCGAATTCGTCGATGCGGTGGCGCCGCGCTTCGCATTGGTGCAGGCGGGTTACCGCAACCGCTTCGGCCATCCGGCCGATGTGCCGATGCAGCGTTACCGCGAGCGCAACATGCCCATCGTCGATTCGCCGCACTGCGGCGCCGTGACCTGGCGCTCGGCGCAGCCGCAGCTGGTCCATTGCCAGCGCCAGGATGCGATGCGCTACTGGATGCACCTGGCGCCGCCTGCCAACCCGCGCGACTAGCCAATGCAGGCGGCGGTCAATTGCTGGCCAGGTAGTCGCGTGCCTGCCTGAGTTCGGGGCGGGCGTCGGGACTGCCGCCCAGTTGCGTCGCGCGGGCGTAGAAATACCTGGCCTTGTCGCGGTTGCCGGACTGCGCGGCCGCCCGCCCCGCGCCGAGCAGGCTGCGCAGGCGGTTGGGCGTTGGTGGACTCCACGGGATAAAAGCACGCCTGCAACAGCGCGCCTGTGGCGTCGTCGATGAAGGCAATCAGGCAGCATTTGCCCGCCCGGTCTTCAATCCAGGCATGCGGACTGCCGTCAATTTGCACCAGTTCCCCCAGTCGGCTACGCCGCTCGCGCGGGCTGTGAATGCGCCGCACGCGGGAACGCTTGGCTGTCCACAACCCGGCGTCCATCATCCAGCCGCGCAGGGTTTCGGT
>JANLQZ010000133.1:0-1959 GCA_031368125.1 Betaproteobacteria bacterium | reverse complement strand
ACGATCTCGCGCCCGAAATGCCCCGCGTCGGCGGCCCGCGCGGCGCGCGCATGGCTCTCGATGGCATAGTCGTCGAGCGCTTCGCGGCTCAGGTTCCACAGGTCGCAAAGGCGCTCGGCGGCTTCGCCCTGCGAGGTCAGCGCAAAGCGCTCGTTCACGCGCCAGCCGAACGGAACGCCATGCACGTCGCGGTTGCCGCCCATGGGCACACGCGTCATGCTCTCGGCGCCGCCGGCCACCACGGCATCGGCCAGGCCGGCCGCGATGGAGCCCAGCGCTACGTGCACCGCCGCTTCGGCCGACCCGCACTTGCGGTCCACCGTCATGCCGGGGATCGATTCGGGCCAGCCTGCCGACAGCAGCGCGGTGCGCGCGATGTTGCCGCACTGCTCGCCCACCTGCGAAACGCAGCCGAACACCACGTCGTCGACCTGCTCGGGCGTGATGCCCGCGCGCCTGACGAGTTCGCTCAGCACGGCGGCACCCAGGTGGTCGGCGCGCACGTTCTTGAGAGCGCCGCGGAAACGGCCGACCGGAGTCCGGGCGGCTTCGACAATGACAACTTCACGCATCAGAATGGCCTCACACCGGAGTTGGGAATCTTCGCGCCTTTGTCGTCGTATTCATAGATGCCGCGGCCGGTCTTGCGACCATGGCGCCCGGACTTGACGAGCTTGATGATGAGCGGGCAGGGGCGGAATTTCTCGCCCAGCGCCTGGTGCAGGTACTGCAGCACCGCCAGCCGGGTGTCCCAGCCGGTCAGGTCGCCGAGTTCCAGCGGGCCCATCGGGTGGTTGAAGGCCATGCGCAGCGAGGTGTCGATGTCCTCGGCGCTGGCCACACCCTCGGAGAGCATGTACATGGCTTCATTGCCCAACAGCGCCGAGATGCGGCTGGTGGTGAAGCCCGGCGCCTCGTTGACCTCGATCGATGTCTTGTTGATCGCCCCCGACCAGTCCTTCACCCGGGTCACCGTGTCGGTGCTGGTTTCCAGCCCGCGCACGATCTCCACCAGCTTCATCTTGTGTACCGGGTTGAAGAAGTGCATGCCGATCACGCGAGCCGGCGCCTTGGCCACCGACGCGATCTCGGTGATGCTCAGCGCCGAGGTGTTGGTGGCGATCACGGTGCCGGCGCCGAACAGGGCTTCGGCCTCGCGCACGATGGCCTGTTTGATGTCCAGCCGCTCGGTGGCGGTTTCGATCACCAGCACGGCGGTCCCGGGCGCCGCAGACAGGTCGTGCGCGCACTGCAGGCGCGCCAGCGCTGCCGACGCGTCGACTTCGGTCGATTTGCCCAGGCGAACGCCGTCGGACAGTATCTCGGCGATCGTCTCCCTGGAGCGCTCGAGGGCTGCGGCCTGGTTGTCCACCAGCGTGACGCCGTGACCAGTGGCGATGAAGGCGTGGGCGATGCCGGTGCCCATCAGCCCGGCGCCCACCACCACGATCGGATCCCGGATTGCCATTGTGCGTAGTCCTTCAAGTGCCGGAGAAACGCGCCGCGCGTTTCTCTTTGAATGCCAGTGCCGCCTCGGCGCGGTCCCAGGTACCGGGACCGACACCGCGCTCGCGCAGTTCCTTCTTGCGCACCTTTTCGGTCGGTGTGCGCGGCAGTTCCTGCAGGCAGTCGAAGTAACGCGGCACCATGAAGGCCGGCATGCGCGCGTCGCACCAGACGGCAAGGTTCGGATAATCGACCGCCTGGCCCGCGTGCGGCACGATGAACGCCATCACCTCGTCTTCGCCCCCCTGCTGTTCGGCCGGCACGCCGACCACGGCGCAGTCGGCCACTGCGGCATGGCTGCGCAGCACCGCTTCGACCTCGAACGACGAGATGTTCTCGCCGCGCCGGCGCAACGCGTCCTTCACCCGGTCGACGAAGTAATACCAGCCCTCGGCGTCGCGTTTGAGTGCGTCGCCGGTGTGAAACCACAGATCGCGCCGCGACTCGATGGTC
>JANLQZ010000064.1:0-1594 GCA_031368125.1 Betaproteobacteria bacterium | reverse complement strand
CGTGGCCGGGCGGTGGTACAGCGTATAGGCGTCGTCCCACTGGTGCAGGTGGCCCTCGTGCATGACGCCGATCACGTCGCCAATGGCAAACGCCTCGAGCTGGTCATGGGTCACGAACAGCGCCGTGGCGCTGGCGGCCTTCAGGATCGTGCGCACCTCGAGCGCCAGCCGCTCGCGCAGGTCGACGTCGAGATTGGAGAACGGCTCGTCCAGCAACAGCAGCCGTGGCGCCGGTGCCAGCGCGCGGGCCAGCGCGACGCGTTGTTGTTGTCCGCCCGAAAGCTCGTGGGCGAAGCGACGCTGGGCGCCGTCCAGGCCGACCAGTTCCAGCACTTCGGCCACGCGCTGCTCGCGTTGGGCCCGCGCCAGGTGCTGGATTCCGAAACCGACGTTGCGGCCGATGTCGAGATGCGGGAACAGGGCGTAGTCCTGGAACACCATGCCGACGCGGCGCGCCTCGGTCGGGACTTGCACCGACGCGCTGCTGACGACTTCGCCCGCCAGCCGGATCTCGCCGCCTGCGGCCGGCTCCAGCCCGGCGACGGCACGCAGCAGGGTGGTCTTGCCGCAACCCGAGGGGCCGATCAGCACACCGATGTCTCCCGCACGCAAGCCAAACGACACGTCCTGCACCGCCGGCCTGGTATTGCCGGGGTACCGCACTTGAAGCTGGGACACTTCGAGGAACATGCGATCGATTCTAGATGAATACAATTCTCATTTACTTTCGCTCTGATCGGTCTGTACATGCCGCTGCGCCGGCTTCACCAATCCCTTTTGTTGCTGTTTGGCGGGTTGTTGTGCCTTCCGGTGCTGGCCGTGCTGGCCTCGTGGCTGCAATGGGACGCCGCCACCGCCCAGATCCTGGGCGAAATGGGGCGCACGGTCCTGCCCGACTACCTGGGCACGACCGTGGTGTTGTGCCTGCTGGTGGCCATCGGTGTGGTGCTGGTCGGCACGGCCACCGCCACTGCCGTGACGCTGTTCGACTTCCCCGGCCGGCGCAGCCTGGAATGGGCGCTGCTGCTGCCACTGGCCATGCCGGCTTACGTGGTGGCCTACGCCTACACCGACTTCCTGCAGTTCGGCGGCCCGCTGCAGAACATGCTGCGCCTGGCCACCGGGCTCGAAGGCCGCATGTTGCCCGACGTGCGCAGCGTGGGCGGGGCGGTCTGGGTGTTCACCTTTTCGCTCTACCCCTACGTCTACCTGCTCGCGCGCAGCGCCCTGAGCGAGCGCGCGGCGCATCTGATGGAGGCAGCCCGCCTGCTCGGGGCGCCGCTGTCGCGGCGAATCGCCCAGATCGCGTTGCCGCTGGCGCGACCGGCCGTGGCAGCCGGCGTGGCGCTGGCACTGATGGAAACCCTGGCCGACTTCGGCGTGTCGAGTTATTTCGGCATCCAGACCTTCACCGCCGGCATCTACAAGGCCTGGCTGGCGATGGACAACCGCGTCGCGGCGGCGCAACTCGCCACCATGCTGCTGGCGTTCGTGGCGCTGCTGCTGGCCCTTGAACACCGGGCCCAGCGGCGCATGCGTTTTGCCACCGGCCGTGGCGCACGCGCGAACGCGGACGCATTGCCCGTGGTGCTGC
>JANLQZ010000002.1:0-2113 GCA_031368125.1 Betaproteobacteria bacterium | reverse complement strand
ATGGGCTGGTGGAGGCGTTCGAGATCGAGGGCGCCAGCGCCTTCGCGTACGCGGTGCAGTGGCATCCGGAGTGGCGCAGCCAGGACAACCCGTTTTACGCGGCGATATTCGCGGCCTTCGGCGAGTCCTGCCGGGCGCGCCAGCAACAGCGCCTGTCGCATGCGGCTGGCGCGCCGCAACCCGATTCGAGGAGTGCTACATGAATGATCCCAAAGTGAAGAGCTTCAACGACCTGGAGCAGTGGCTCAACGAGCGCCGCGTGACCGAGGTGGAGTGCCTGGTGCCGGACCTGACCGGTGTGGCGCGCGGCAAGATCCTGCCGCGCGCCAAGTTCACCGAAGACCGCGGAATGCGTCTGCCGCAGGCCGTGGTGGCGATGGGCGTGACGGGCGAATTCCCCGAGAGCGGCCCCTATTACGACGTGATCGACCCAACCGACAAGGACATGCAGTTGCGCCCCGACCCGTCGACCGTGCGTATCGTGCCCTGGGCCACCGACCCGACGGCGCAGGTGATCCACGACTGCTTCGACCACGAGGGCCGGCTGGTCCCGTTCGCGCCGCGCAGCGTGCTGCGCCGGGTCTGCGAACTGTTCGCCGCCGAGGGCCTGCAGCCGATCGTCGCGCCCGAACTCGAGTTCTACCTGACCGCGCGCAACACCGACCCCAACACCCTGCTGCGCCCGCCGGTCGGCCGCAGCGGCCGCGCCGAGACCTCGCGCCAGGCCTACAGCATCGACGCCGTGAACGAATTCGATCCGCTGTTCGAGGAGATCTACGACTACAGCGACAAGATGGAACTCAACGTCGACACGCTGATCCACGAAGTCGGCGCCGGCCAGATGGAGATCAACTTCTTCCATGCGCAACCACTGGGCCTGGCCGACGAGGTGTTCTTCTTCAAGCGCACGGTGCGCGAGGCCGCGCTGCGCCACGACATGTACGCCACGTTCATGGCGAAGCCGATCGCGGGCGAGCCCGGCAGCGCGATGCACGTGCACCAGAGCATCCTGAGCATCGCCACCGGCAAGAACATCTTCAGCAACGAAGACGGCACCCCGTCGGAAGCCTTCATGCATTACATCGGCGGTCTGCAGCGCTACATACCGGCGGCGATGGTGCTGGTGGCGCCGTATGTGAACAGCTACCGGCGCCTGTCGCGCAACACCGCGGCGCCGGTGAACATCGAGTGGGGCTACGACAACCGCACGGTCGGCATCCGCTCGCCGATCTCTTCGCCCGAAGCGCGCCGGGTGGAAAACCGGGTCATCGGTGCCGACGCCAACCCCTACGTGGCGCTGGCCATGACGCTGGCCTGCGGTTACCTGGGGCTCAAGAACAAGATCAAACCCAAGGCCGAGATGAAGGGCGACGCCTACCTGTCGCCGTATTCGCTGCCGCGCAGCCTCGGCGAAGCGCTGGACTGGCTGCGCCGCGAGTCGGACCTGCACGAAGTGCTGGGCAAGGAGTTCATCACCGTGTACTCGGAGATCAAGGAGCTCGAGTTCGACGAGTTCATGAAGGTCATCTCGCCGTGGGAACGCGAGCACCTGTTGCTGCACGTGTGACCTGTTTGCCCTGGATGCAGCAAGACGAGAAAGGACCCACGCCATGAACACCGTCGTTGACACCCGACTGATACAGCAGCTCGACCGCGAGCATTTCCTGCACCCGTTCACCGATTTCAAGGACCTGGCCACACGCGGCGCGCGCGTGATCACCCGGGCCGAGGACATCTACATCTGGGACTCCGAGGACAACCGGATGCTCGACGCCATGAGCGGCCTGTGGTGCGTGAACGTCGGCTACGGGCGGCGCGAGCTGGCCGACGCGGCCCACCGGCAGATGATGACGCTGCCCTTTTACAACAGCTTCTTCCAGACCACCAACGTGCCGGCGGTGGAGTTGGCAACCCGGTTGGCCGGACTGGCGCCGCGCGTCGGCGAGCGCAGCTTCGAGCACGTCTTCTATTCGTCCAGCGGCAGCGAGAGCAACGATTCCAACGTGCGCATGGTGCGCCGCTACTGGGACCTGCTCGGCCAGCCCGAACGCAAGGTGATCATCGGGCGCCACAACGCGTACCACGGCAGCACCATGGCGGGTGCTTCACTGGG
>JANLQZ010000931.1:0-3041 GCA_031368125.1 Betaproteobacteria bacterium | reverse complement strand
GTCGCACCGTTTCAACGCCGGCGAGAAACTGGTTTTCTGGGGTGGCGTCTTCTTCCTCGGGCTGGTGGTGGTGGCTTCCGGCCTCGTGATGGACCAACTGGTTCCCAACCTGGTCTACGAACGCGGCACGATGCAGATCGCGCACATGGTCCATGCGGTGGCCACCATCATGATGATGGCGATGTTCCTGGGCCATATCTACATCGGCACCATCGGCATGGAGGGTGCCTTCAAGGCCATGAAAACCGGTTACGTGGACGAGGCCTGGGCCAGGGAACACCATGCGTACTGGTACGACGACATCAAGGCCGGCAAGATCCCCGCGCAGCGCAGTGGCGCGGCTGCGCCGCCGCAGGCCCTCGAAGGACTCTAGGATGAAACACCCCTGTTACGGCTCACTGCGTGTAGCCGTCTCCCCCCTCAAGGGGGCAACACCAGCGCCCCGGCAAAGCCGGTTGCGCGGTGTTCCCCAAATGGTCCCCGCGTTTCATGCGTCGCGGAAGGCGCTCGGCGCCATGGAGCACTGACATGAAAAAACTGGTTGTTCCGCTCTCGTTGCTGTTGGCGTCGGCGCTCGCAGTGGCCAAGCTTCCGGCGTTGTCTGATGACGCCAAAGCCAAGGCCGTGGAGACCGCCGCCAGGTCGGCATGGAGCGCCAAGGTCGACAACTACCTGTTGTGCAAGTCGCAGGACAAGGTGGCCGCCAGTTATTACCAGACCGTCAAGGCGGCGGGCAAGGAGGCCAAACCGCCCACGCCGACGCCGGCCTGCGCGGACCCGGGTGTTTTCAGCTACACGCCGCCTGATGCGGTCAAGCCGATCGAGGCGTCGGGCGCCCATTCACCGCCCGGCACCGCGGCCAGCCCGCCGAGCACCAAGCAACCTGATGCGGTGGCCAATCCCGCCAAGAAATCCTGAGTCGCCATCCGCACCAACGGGTCGGCGCGCCGGGTGCCGGCCCTTTTTGTTGTAGTCTCCAGACATGCCGCGCTCCTTGTTGCCCTCCCTGACCCAGGCCCAGGCCGCGTTGACCTGCGCGATTGCGGTCGTCAACCAGTACGGCGAGCAGCAGAAAATCGCGATCCCGGCCGAACGCGCCCTGAAGGTGTATGTGGACCGGCGCGAACTGGTCACGCTGATGACCCTGGGCGCCCACCCTGAACTGCTGGTGCTCGGTTACCTGCTCAACCAGCGCCTGATCAAGGCAGCGGGTGACGTCGCATCCATCACGGTCGACTGGGAAGTGGGCGCGGCGGCCGTCAAGACCCGCAATGGCATCGACGACATCGAGGCCAGAACCGCCACACGCGTCGTCACCACCGGTTGTGGCCAGGGCAGCGTGTTTGGCGACCTGATGGGTGATATCGAGAACGTGGTGCTGCCGCCGGGCAGCCTCACGCAGTCGCAGCTGTATGGCATCGTCAACACCATCCGGCTGCAGGAGAGCACCTACAAATCGGCCGGGTCGGTGCACGCCTGCGCGCTGTTTCGCGGCGAGCAGATGCTGGTCTTTGTGGAAGACGTGGGTCGCCACAACGCCATCGACACGATCGCCGGCTGGATGGGCATGCAGGCCGGTCGCAGCCTGGCCGGCGGCGACAGCGTGTTCTACACCACCGGGCGGCTGACCAGCGAAATGGTGATCAAGTCGGCGCAGATGGGCGTGCCGATCGTGGTCTCGCGCAGCGGCATCACCCAGATGGGCCACGAGGTGGCGCAACGCATCGGCCTGTGCGCCATTGGCCGCGCCACCAACCGGCATTTCCTGTGTTACAGCGGCGCCAACCGTCTCGTGCTGCAGCCTGAACTGGCCGGCGCCAGGCTACGCGCCGTGGCGTGATGCCGGATGTTGTTCATTGGCCTGGCGCAACACTGGCAAAGCCCCAATACTGTTCAGTTTGTCATGCCGGACATGATCCGGCATCCATGGATTGCGGGTGCTGAAACCCCGGACCCGATCCGGGGCCGCAATGACATTGGTAAAGCGAACAGTATTGGGCCAAGCCCGGGACGAACGGTCAATTTCCCTGAGCGCGCGGGCCAATGCTGCGCCATCCCCGGCTTGGGCACCGGATGCGCTAAGGTAGCGCCATGCACACCTCTTTCTGGCGCCTGGGCTGGCGCACCCTGTGGCGCGACCTGCGCTCGGGTGAACTGCGGCTGTTGATCGTCGCCGTCACGCTGGCGGTCGCCGCGCTCACGGCGGTCGGGTTTTTTGCCGACCGCCTCAATGGCGGCCTGCAGCGGGACGCACGCCAACTGCTGGGCGGAGACGCGGTGGTGTCGAGCGACAAGGCGACGGCGCAGGTCTTCATCGACAAGGCGCGCGCGCTGGGCCTGCAGACCACCACCACGATCGGTTTCCCGACCATGGGCCGCGCCACCGAAGACCGGGGCGGTGCCAGCAAGCTGGTGGCGCTCAAGGTGGTGGGCACCGGTTATCCCTTGCGCGGGCGCCTGACGGTGGCCAGTGCGCCTGATGCGCTCGGCCAGAGCACGCGCGATATTCCGGCGCCGGGCGAGGTGTGGGCCGATGCGGCCCTGCTCGAGGCCCTGAACCTCAACCTCGGCGACGAACTGCTGCTGGGCGACGCCCGGCTGCGGCTTGGCCGCATCATCGTGATCGAACCCGATCGGGGCGGCGGTTTCATGAACTTCGCGCCACGCGTGATGCTCAACCAGGCCGACCTCGGTGCCACCCGGCTGGTGCAGCCGGCCAGCCGGCTGACCTACCGGTTCGCCGTGGCGGGTGAAGACGCGCCGGTGAAGCAGTTTGCGCAGTGGGCGGCGCTGCAGGTCGAGCGGCCCGAGATCCGCGGCGTGCGCGTGGAGTCGCTGCAAAGCGGCCGCCCCGAAATGCGCCAGACCATGGACCGGGCCGAGAAGTTCCTCAATCTGGTGGCCCTGCTGGCGGCCATGCTCAGTGCCGTGGCGGTGGCGCTGGCGGCGCGCGGCTTTGCCGCCAACCACCTCGACGACTGCGCCATGCTGCGCGTGCTGGGCCTGAGCCAGCGCACCATCGCGCTGAGCTACACGATCGA
>JANLQZ010000910.1:0-3963 GCA_031368125.1 Betaproteobacteria bacterium | reverse complement strand
GCGCGACGGCAGCACCTTTCTGCTGTATCCCCCGGGCTCGAAGGACTGGAACCAGTGGTTCCAGAACCGGCCCGGAACCGAGCCGCAGAACCGCAGTACCGGCGCCGTGGCGCTCGACTACGACATGCTCGTCATGTTTGCGCTGGGTGCGTTCGATGCCGCGGCGGGCACCGACCGGTACATCCAAAAAGGCCGCACTCCCGCCCATTGAACCAACCGCAGGGATACCGCATGTTCTGCTCCAAATGTGGCGCCAAAGCCGCCAGCGACAGCAAGTTTTGCGCGAATTGTGGAACGCTGTTGCCGCCACCCGCGGCCGCCGACCCGAGCGCGCCGCCTGCCGCCGGCGCCACCGGCCCGGAGCAGGACATCTCCCGGCGCCAGATGACGGTCCTGTTTTGCGATCTCGTGGGGTCGACCAGCCTGGCCGAAACCATGGACGCCGAAGACCTGTTCTATGCCATGGAGGCTTACCACACGATGGTCAAGCGCATCGCCGCGCGCTTCAACGGGCATGTGGCAAAAATCGTCGGCGACGGTGTGGACCTGTATTTCGGTTACCCGATCGCCGGCGAGGACGACGCGGTGCGGGCGATCCACGCGGGGCTGGCGATCGTGCAGGAGATCGGGCAGCTCACCACCGGCGACGGCAAGCCGGTGGCGCTGCAGGTGCGCGTGGGGTTGGCCACCGGGCGCGTCACGGTGGGCATGCTCGACACCATGTCGATCGCCGGTGCGACTCCCAACCTGGCGGCCCGCATCCAGGCCGAGGCCCGGCCCGGACAGGTGGTGGTGGCGCCGACCACGCGGCGCATCGCCGGCGCGCAGTTCACCTACCAGGACCTGGGCAGTTTCACGCTCAAGGGCTTTTCCGACGACGTGTCCATCAGCGCCGTCACCGGCGCTGTCGCGCTCACCAGCCGCTCCGCCTGGCGCGGGCGCGACAACACGTTGGCGCTGGTCGGACGCGATACCGAGATGGCCAGGCTGCGCAGCAGCTGGCACGGCGCCGATTCCAAACAGGCCGTGGGTGTGCTGCTGGTGGCCGAGGCCGGCCTGGGCAAGTCACGCCTGGGCACCGCTTTCGCCGATGCGCTGCGCGACGAGCCGCACCTGACGATCCGCCTGCAGTGTTCCCCGTTTCATAGCAACAGTGTGCTGCACCCGTTCGTGCAGCATCTCACCGCCGCCGCGGGCTTCACGCGCAACGATTCCGCGCTCGACCAGGTGGAAAAACTCGAATCGCAACTGGCCATCGCGGGTATCACCCAGGCGCAGGATCTGGCGCTGATGGCCGCCTTGCTCGACATCCAGGTCGGCGACCGGTATCCGCCGCTGGAGTTGCCGCCGCCGGCCAAGCTCCAGATGGCCGAGGAGGTGCTGGTGCGTTATTTCGTCGAGTTGGCCAGCCAGGTGCCGGTGTCCTCGACCGAGGCGGTGCTGGCGCATTATTTCAAGGGCATGGTCAAGGGCAAGCCGTTGCTGCTGCTGTTCGACGACCTGCACTGGATCGACCCGAGTTCGCTGGAACTGCTCGACAAGCTGCTGGGCAGCGTGCACTTCGCGCACACCATGGTCCTGATGACGGCGCGCCCCGGCTTCGCCCACGCCTTCAAGCCCGACGCCAACATCACGCGCATCGAACTGCCCAAGCTCGACCAGGCGGCGGCACGGCAGATGGTGGCCAATTTATGCGCCGCCGTCGCGTTGCCCGACGCGGCGGTCGACCTGATACTGCAAAAGACCGACGGCATTCCGCTGTTCATC
Organism: Betaproteobacteria bacterium; assembly: GCA_031368125.1. Classification (GTDB taxonomy): domain Bacteria; phylum Pseudomonadota; class Gammaproteobacteria; order Burkholderiales; family Burkholderiaceae_C; genus CAISIP01. The sequence goes on along the minus strand of JANLQZ010000910.1, from coordinate 2,196 downwards.
GAAGAGATGACACGCATGGTGCAGGACGGGCAGTCGTCGCGCGCAACCGGCGTCGTGGGAAACCTCGGTGCGGCCGGGCTCGGTGTGCCCGACACCCTGCTCGACCTGCTGATGGAGCGGCTGGACCGGCTCGGTTCCGCAAAACGGCTGGCGCAGGTTGCGGCGGTGCTCGGGCAGGAGTTTTCGCAGGATCTGCTGGTGGCAGTGGCGCAAATGGACGCGGACGAATTTGCCGCCGATCTGGCCAAGGTGCTCGATTCGGGCCTGCTGTTGCGGCCGGCCGCGGACCAGCTCAAATTCAAGCACGCGCTGGTGGAAAACACGGCCTACGACTCGATCCTGCTCAAGACCCGTGTCGCGCTGCACGGTCGCGTCGTGGCGTGTCTGCAGGGCGAGTTCGCGGCGCTGGCCCAGGGCGCGCCGCAACTGCTGGCGCACCATCTGGCGCGCGCCCATCGCGCGCTCGAGGCCAGCCGCTACCTGCTGCAGGCCGGCATCCAGGCGCTGCAGGGCGGCGCCCCGCGCGAGGCCGCCGAGCACCTCAAGCACGGCCTGGCCGAGCTCGAGGGCGTGCCGCACGACAGCGCGCGCGCCGAGGCCGAACTCGCGCTGCTGTCGGTCCTGGGCCCGACCACGATGGTGCTCATGGGCCCCGGCAGCCAGGCCTTTGGCGACATCCAAAAACGCGCCTACGCTTTGTGCCACGAACTGCCGGGCAAGCCGCGCCAGTTCCCGATCACCTACGGCCTGTGCCTGTACCACTGGGGTCGGGCCGAGTTCGAGACCGCTCTGCCGCTGGCCCGCACGCTGCTGGAGACGGCCAATGCCATCGGGCGCGATGGTGCGGCCGGCGCCAGCGTCGGCGTGGGCAGCGACGAGGCGGTGATGGCGGCCTGCAACATGAACGGCATGATCGCCTTCCACATGGGTGAGTCGGCGCAGGCGCGCGCGCACCTGCAGCGTTCGGTCGCGTTGTACCAGCCCGCGCGCGACGCCGCGCTGTATCCGGTCTACCTGATGGATTTCGGCGTCTTCGGCCGCTTCTACCTGGCCTTGAGCTGCATCGCCTGCGATGACCCCGACGCCGCGCGCCAGCATGCACTGGACGCCTACACGCTGGCGCAAAAGCTCAACCAGCCGCACTCGATGGGCTTTTCCATGCTCGCCAACATGACCGTGGCGGTACAGCGCGACGAGCCCGAAGTGGCGCAGCGCTTTGCGCAGCAATGCGTGGATTTCTCGTCCCAGTTCGGCTTTCCCGAGTTCATCGGCATGGCGCGTGTCGTGCGCGGCTGGGCCACTGCGAGGCTGGGCCATCCGGCTCAGGGCCTGGACGACCTGGAGGCCGGGTTCGCGATGTGGAAGATGACCGGTTTCGAGAACTGGCAGTCCTGGATGACCTGCCTGCAGGCCGACGTGTTGCGGCTGCTGGGCCGCGACGCGCAGGCGCGCGCCGAGATCGAGGCGCAACTGGCGCGCATCGAGCGCAACAAGGAGTTCCAGTTCAGGACGCAACTTCATCAACGCCAGGCGGCCATCGGCCAGCCGTGACGCGCGCCGCCGCCACCACCACCGTAGCCGCCAACTGAAAAGGCGCCTGGCCATGTTCAAGCTCATCAGTGCAACCCCCAGCCCGTACGCCCGCAAGGTCCGCATCGCGCTGGCCGAAAAAGGCCTGCCGTTCGAATTGCTGACCGAAGTGCCCTGGGACAGTTCGACCACCACGCCGCGCTACAACCCGCTCGAAAAGCTGCCGGTGCTGCTGTTGCCCGACGGATCGAGCGTGTATGAGTCGAGCTACATACTGCAGTACCTGGAGCTCAAGCACCCGCAGCCGCCGCTGCTGCCGGGCGACGTCGACGGTTACCTCGCGGCGCGCAAGCTCGAGGTGTTGTGCGACGGCGTCTGTGACGCGGTGGTGTTGTCGCTGTTCGAGAAAGGCCGCACGGGCGGCGGCAGTCCGCCCTGGCAGGCGCGCCAGCGCCGCAAGATCGAGGGTGGTGTCGCCGAAATGGCGAAGATCGTCGGCACCCGGCGCTGGGCCGTCGGCGACGGTTTTGGCCTGGGCGACATCGCCGTCGGCACCGCCGTGGCTTACCTGTCGGTGCGTTTCGCCGAGTTCCCGTGGCGCAGGTTGTACCCGGCGCTGGCGCAGTTCAGCGATCGCCTGGAGCAACGCCCGTCGTTCCGCGACAC
>JANLQZ010000882.1:0-4719 GCA_031368125.1 Betaproteobacteria bacterium | reverse complement strand
AGCAGCGTCAGCAGCTTTTTTGGCAGCGTCGTCGGCGGCGCCCTTGGCAGCGTCGACCGCGACCTTGGCGGCATCGGTGGCGCCCTTGGCGGCATCCGCGGCGGCGGTGGTCGCAGCACCGGCGGCGGCGGCGGCGGAGGCGGCGCCAGTGGCAGCCGAAGCAGCGTCCTTGGCCGCTTCAACAGCGACTGCAGCGGGAGCGGCAGCCGGGGCGGCAGCGGGAGCGGCCATTTCTTCCTTCTTGCCACATGCAACCAGGGCAGCGGCAGCGATAACAGCTGCCAAGACGAGTGACTTGTTCATTTTGAGTAATACCTAAAGGAGTTGAAAACAGTGAGTGGGAAATGCCGGCACCGATAGGGAACCGGCCATGGAAGAAAAGAGCAATTTGAAGCAACTTTTCCTGCCAAGTTTTCGATTATACAAAACTTTCCGATGCCGCTACGGGAAAACCCTATGGCGCATTGACGCTGCTCACAAACCGAGTGTCGACGCTGGAAAACCGGGGCCACTGCCGAGCAGAAGTTCGTCCAGCAATTCGCGAATCTGCACCCTCCGGTCGGGCTCGCCACCACACACGCCGGTGCTGCGAAGCAGGTCGAGGCGGCGCATGGCCCAGACCGGGCTCCAGAAAACACTCGGAAAATCCGTGGCCGGGAGATTGGGGCAGATCCGGCATTCCACGATATGCCCCCACTTCTTGCGCCACGTGACGAAACGCGCCTGATTGCGCACGATCGCGTCGTAGCTGCTCGCCAGCATGACGAAGCTCCTGCCCGTCTTTGACCAGGCGGATAGAGATTCGACCACGAGCCGTTCATGTAATGGCCAGTCTTCGAACGTCGCATCGCTGAAGACGATCTCGCGCCAACCCTGCTGCGCAGCGCATGCCAGCGCATCACGCACCAGTTGTGCAAATGCCTCGCGCCCGGCGAAGCGCCCTGAAGGCAAAACGATCGGCGCCCCGGATTCAGGCTGCATGGATCCACCCCGAGGCGCACCAATCGCGCAATAGGCCGCGCGCTTCGGCACTCGCCAACGCAAGTTCACCGGCATCGAGCACGCGACGGTCGGCCAGGCGCCGCATCAGCGTCGCGTCACGGCCGCTGGCCCGGTAACTCTCGCCATTGATGAAGATATGCTGCCGGTCGTACATCATCTTGGTCCTGCGATCGAGCCGTACATCTGCGGCATCCGGGGTCGCTTGCAACGCATCAAACCAGACCCGCGCCTTGGGTTCGGTCAGGTACTCACCGAGTGCCCGCCCCAAGGCAACCGGGTCGCCCGTGGCACGCCGGACTGCCGCGCCAGCGAAGTCGCTCAGGGCGCCAGGGATGGCGCCCGGTGTCGCCACCGCCGCGTGTCCTGCATCACGGTACAAAACTTCCCCTTCGGTATCGGCCGCATCCTGCGCCAGTCGGTGCAGCATTTCACAGGCCAGATCATCGCGGCCCGGAGCCTTGAATCCCACAGAATACGTCATGCACTCACCCATGGCAACTCCGTCGTGCGCGTACCGCGGGGGCAGATACAGCATGTCACCGGCGTCGAGTTCAAACTCCTGCTCGGGCTCGAAATTGCGCAGGATCTTCAGCGGGAGATTCGGTACCAGGCTCAAGTCCTTCTGGCGGCCGATGCGCCAGCGGCGACGGCCATGGGCCTGCAGCAGGAACACGTCATAACTGTCGAAATGCGGACCAACGCCGCCGCCATCGGAAGCATAACTGACCATCACGTCGTCCAGGCGCGCATCCGGTACAAAACGAAAGCGGTTGAGCAAGGCGCGCATCTCATCCACGTACAGGTCGACGCCCTGCACCAGCAGGGTCCAGTCCGGCCGTTTGAGCGCCGGAAGCGCGCGTCGGCCGAATGGCCCATGCCGTAGTCTCCAGCCTCCCGAACCACGATCGTCACCGCCGATGACGAGCCGGGACTCGACCTGATCCTGGGCGGCCAACGCGAACAGCGCGGAACGGTCGAGCGCAAGTGCGGACAAAGCGACCGCCTGTCTGATGACCAGCGGCTTCTTTTGCCAATGGCGCTGCACGAACACTCTGGGGCTCAGGCCGCCGAGCAATTGCACGGGCTGGTTCACATCCATGGGTGGTTCCGATCGGGTTGATTGGCCGGCGTCGATGCCGAAGCTGCGACAATTCTCGTATGGAAATTACCCGGCAATGCGTCGTCGCACTTACGTGGACGCTGAAGGACACCCTCGGCGAGGTACTGGACGTGCTGGAGCAGCCGGTCGAATTCCTGGTCGGCGGTGATGACCTGTTCGAAAAGATCGAACTGGCATTACATGGGCACGCGGCAGGGGCCAAGATCAACCTGCAGCTGGAACCGGAGGAGGCATTCGGGGACTTCAATGACCAGCTCGTTTTTCTCGCGCAACGCCATTTCTTTCCAGCCGAAATCGAAGCAGGCATGAGCTTCGAGGGCCATGCGCTGCCAGCCGCAAGCCTGCCGGATGCGCCCAAAGACGTCTTGTACACGGTGACGGAGATCTATCCGGACCACGTCGTGCTCGACGGCAACCATCCGCTTTCGGGGATCGCGCTGCGACTGAACCTGACGGTGCAATCGGTGCGCGAGGCCAGCGAAGACGAAATTGGCCAGGGATGCGCGGGCACCGGATTCTTCAAGGTGCGCCTGCACCCCCCTGGCATGGCGCATTGACCGGCGTGCGGCCGGTCAATTCTTGCCCGTAGAGCCGTAACCGCGCTCGCCGCGCTGGCTGGCCGGGAACTCGCGCACCAGCCGGAACTGCGCCTGCGCGACCGGAACGATCACCAGTTGCGCGATGCGCTCCATCGGCTCGATCGTGAACGGTGACGGACTGCGATTCCACGCGCTGACCATCAGTTGTCCCTGGTAGTCACTGTCGATCAGACCGACCAGGTTGCCCAGCACAATGCCGTGTTTGTGCCCGAGTCCGGAACGCGGGAGTATCAATGCGGCGTAACCCGGGTCACCCAGGTGGATCGCGATGCCGGTCGGCACCAGTTGCCACGCATTGGGAACCAGCACCAATGGACCCTCGATGCAGGCGCGTAAATCCAGGCCGGCGCTGCCGGGTGTAGCGTAAGCCGGCATCTGGTCGACCAGCCGCTGGTCGATGATCTTGAGATCGACGATCATCGCGCGGGACTGCTGGCCGGCATCAGGCCGGACGCCGCCGGCCGAGCGTGCGCGCGTTGCGCGCAGGCGGCAACCAGCTTTCGCGCCAGCACCAGTTTGGGCGCACGGCCGAATTCCTGCACGCTGTCGGCGGTGACCAGCACCAGCGCGTTGTCGTCCTGCCCGAACGTCGCGGGCCCGATATTGCCGACCAGCAGCGGAACCCCCTTGCGCAGCCGTTTGGCCTGCGCGTTGGCGATGAGGTCCTGACTTTCGGCCGCGAAGCCGACGCAAAACAGCAAGCCATTGCGGGCGCGCTGCGACTGTGCCACCGTGGCCAGGATGTCCGGGTTTTCGGCAAACTGCAGTTGCGGAGTCGCGCCCGACCCGTCCTTCTTGATCTTGTGTTCGGCCGACTGGGCTGGCCGCCAATCGGCCACGGCCGCGGTGGCGATGAAGAACGTCGCGTTTTCGACCAGCTCCAAGCTCGCCGCGTACATCTGCTGCGCCGACTTCACGTTGATCCGGGCAACGCCACGGGGTGTTGGAAGGCTGACCGGCCCGGCGACGAGCGTCACCTCGGCCCCGGCCTCGCGCGCGGCGCGCGCGACGGCAAAACCCATCTTGCCGCTGCTGAGATTGGTGATGCCGCGAACCGGATCGATGGCTTCATACGTCGGCCCAGCGGTCACCACCACGCGTTGCCCCGCCAGCAGCTTGGGCTGAAAAAACGCGACCACGTCCTCGACGATCTCGTCGGGCTCGAGCATCCTGCCGTCGCCCGTCTCCCCGCACGCCTGGTCACCGTTTCCCACCCCCAGGATGTTTGCGCCGTCCCGTTGCAGTTGCGCCATGTTGCGCTGCGTGGCCGGATGTACCCACATCTCGCGGTTCATCGCCGGGGCCAGCAGCAGTGGCACCTGGTCGGCCGGCCGCGCCAGGCACATCAGGCTCAACAACTCGTCCGCGCGTCCGTGCACGAGCTTGGCCATGAAGTCCGCGCTGCAAGGCGCAATCAGGATCGCGTCGGCCGCCCGCCCGAGGTTGATATGCGCCATGTTGTTGGCTTCGCGCGCATCCCATTGCGAACAGAACACCGGCCGGTTGCTGAGCGCCTGCATCGTCACCGCGGTGATGAACTGCTCGGCCGCGGCCGTCATCACGACCTGCACCGTAGCGCCCTCCTTCACCAGCGCGCGGCATAACTCGGCCGCCTTGTAACAGGCGATGCCGCCAGTGAGTCCGAGCACCAGGTGTCTGTCGCGTAGTTCCATGAGGGGTCGGTGTCGCGGCACGCGGGCCGGGTGAACAAAACTTTTGGATTGCCGCAATGTAGCAGACGCCTATAATTTCGCGTTATCACCTCAGCGAACCGATCGGTTCGCCCCTGACATGACCAAATTTGTCTTCGTCACCGGCGGTGTCGTGTCCTCCCTTGGCAAGGGAATCGCCTCAGCCTCCCTCGCTGCGATCCTGGAATCGCGAGGCCTCAAAGTCACCTTGATCAAGCTCGATCCCTACCTCAACGTGGACCCGGGCACGATGTCGCCGTTCCAGCACGGCGAGGTGTTTGTGACCGAGGACGGCGCGGAAACCGAC
>JANLQZ010000839.1:0-5785 GCA_031368125.1 Betaproteobacteria bacterium | reverse complement strand
CCCACCGCCTCGACCTTGACCGGATAGACATCCGCGAAGTACTGGATCTGCAGTTCGCGCCCCACTTCGGCATACGCATGCGGCAGGTAGGCCAGGGCGATGTTCTTGCCGATGGTCGGGCCGAAGGCGATGCTGGTGGTGTAGGAGCGGCGACCCAGCGCGTCGATCAACGTGGCACCAGTTGCGGGGTCCATCGCCGGGCAGGTTCCCGCGGGGTAGCGCGCCACGCCGGTGCTGTCGAGGTTGCTGGTCATGGTCAAGATGCAGGGGGTGGCGCTCTGATGTTCGCGCGCGCGGAATTTCAGGTGCACCTCTTTGCCGTGGAAATCGGCGGCTTTCACCTTGGGGCGGGCCAGTACGCATTCGGTGTTGGCAATGCCGGAAACCGATACCACCACGATTTCGGACAGGGCGAGCGTAACGCGCTGGCGCAATGGATCCGGACTGGACAGGAGCTTGCGCCAGACTATGCTGTCGGCGCCAGCCTGGCTGTTCTTGTAGGCGACAGTGTCCAGACCCTTGCTGCGCAGCCACTGCACATGCGTGCTGCTGCGCGGCAATGCCATCTGCTCAGTCAGCCACTGGCTGTATCCCAGGGATTGGACCTGCGCCGCCTCGGCCGCCGTGCTCGACAAGGAAGCCTGGGAAAGAAACCGGGCGGCTTGCATGCGGGTCGGCATCGCGCTCGGCGTCGGTCCGGGCGCCGGACTGTCACCGCCGCCGCCGCCACAGGCGCTCGGTCCCAGCGCGGCCAGGGATACCAGCGCGCCTGGGCCGGAGATACCTGCATCGCCTGCGCCTTGTGGACAGGTTTCTTCAAGCGATGCAATTCGGTCAAGCGCCATGGGGCATGTTCCAGCCATGGTTTGCAGCACTGGAAATCGTGCCAGCCGCCTGTTGAACCCGCCCTGCAGCCCTGCCTTACACAACACCTGCGCGGCCGGTCGGACGCTTCGTACAGCGAAATCGGCGCATAGGGTTTTCACTCTCTTGGACTCAGGGGAACAAACGCATAGTGAACACGAATATGGCGGGCTGACGCGCACTTTTCCTATCCGAATGGCCTACAAGTTCCAGTTCCGGGATGTTTTTGCCCAGCAAGATGCGATCCTGGACGGGCTGGTGCTGACCCTGCAACTCAGCGTGGGCACGATCACGCTCGGATTTGCGCTCGGGGTGCTGGTCGCCGCCGCGCTGGTGTACGCCCGGCCCTGGCTGCAACTGCTGGCGCGCTCCTACGTGGAGGTGATCCGGAACACGCCCCTGATCGTCCAGCTGTTCCTGATCTTCTTCGGACTGCCCAGCGTCGGGCTCAAGCTCGACGTGCTCACCGCCAGCATGATCGCACTGACGATCAACCTGGGCGCCTACACGGCCGAGATCGTGCGGGCAGGCTTCGAGAGTGTGCCGAAGTCCCAGCTCGAGGCCGGTATCTCGCTCGGCCTGACGGGGCCGCAGGTGTTTCGTCACGTCGTTCTGCTGCCCGCGCTGAAGAACGTGTACCCCTCGCTGACCAGCCAGTTCGTATTGATGATGCTGGCCACCAGCGTGGTGTCGCAGATCTCGGCGGCCGAGCTGCTGCACGCCGGCTCGATCATCCAGTCGCGGACGTTTCGCGACTTCGAGGTCTACACCGTGATCGCGATCCTGTACCTGTGCCTGTCGCTGTTGATGCGCGCCGGCTTCAGCGCGTGCTACCGGATCTTCTTTCGCCGCTCATGATCCGCGAACTCTCGGGCACGGACGTCCTCTACCTGATCCTGGCGCTTCGCTGGACGGTGTTCCTGACGCTGCTGGCCCTGGGCGGCGGCAGTGCGATCGGCCTGGTGGTGGCGGCCTGTGGCGCTTCGCGACTGGCCGCCCTGCGCTACCTGGCCGGGGGCTACGTCGGCCTGGTGCAGGGCATTCCGCTGCTGGCCTGGCTGTTCATCTTCTATTTCGGGTTGTCGATCTTCGGGTACAACCTGCCCCCGCTGGTCGCCGCGACGATCGGGTTTTCGGTTTACGCCGGCGCCTTCCTGGGCGAAATCTGGCGCGGCGCCTTGATCTCGATCCCGAAGACGCAGTGGGAGGCGGCCCTGGCGATCGGCCTGACCTACCTCGAACAGCTACGCCACGTCATCATTCCCCAGGCGGTGCGGGTCGCGATCCCGCCCACCGTGGGCTTCACGGTTCAGCTGGTCAAGAACACCTCGCTGGCCGCGGTGATCGGCTTCGTGGAACTCACGCGCGAGGGGCAGCTCACCACGGCCGCCACCTTCCAGCCGTTTGCCGTCTACCTGATCGTCGCGGCGCTGTACTTCTGCCTCTGCTTCCCGCTCACGCGCTACAGCAGGACACTCGAGAGGAGACGCCGTGTCGTTCGTTGAACTGAAATCGGTCACCAAACGCTACGGCTCCAACACCGTCCTGCAGGATGTCGACTTGCAGGTCGAACGCGGCGAGATCATCGCCATCATCGGCCGTTCGGGCTCGGGCAAGAGCACGCTGCTGCGCTGCATCAACGGCCTGGAGCCGGTGCAGGGTGGCGAGGTCTGGGTCGACGGGGTGCCCGTCCATGACCCGTCGGCCGACCAGCGTGCACTGCGCGCCCGGGTCGGCATCGTGTTCCAGAGCTTCAACCTGTTTCCGCACCTGACCGTGGAGCGCAACATCACCCTGGGCCCCACCATCGTCAAGGGCATGGCAGCGGACAAGGCGGCGGTGGTCGCGCGCGAGGTCCTGCGCAAGGTCGGGCTGGAGGAGAAGATCCACGCCTATGCCGACGAGCTGTCGGGCGGGCAGCAACAGCGCGTGGCCATTGCGCGATCGCTGGCGATGTCGCCCGGCATGATGCTGTTCGACGAAATCACCTCCGCGCTGGACCCCGAACTGGTCGGCGAGGTCCTGCTGGTGCTGGAGGCCATGGCACGGGACGGCATGACCATGCTGCTGGTCACGCACGAGATGAACTTCGCGCGCCGGGTGGCCCACCGTGTCGTCTTCATGAATCAGGGCAAGGTGTGGGAGCAGGGACCCGCGAAGTCGTTCTTCGCATCGCCGAAGACCGACGAACTGAAGAGCTTCCTGAGCTCCGTCCTGCACTGAACGGACGCCCGGCCATGTCCAAGCACGATTTCAACCCCGACGAGTTTGCCGACCGACGCGCACGCGTGCGCGTCGCGATCGCGGCCGCCGGGCTGGACTGGCTGGTGCTGTTCCACCCGGTGTCGATCCACTGGCTGACCGGCTCCGACGCCAAGAGCTACCAGGAGTTCCAGTGCCTGTTCGTCAGTGCGCACGATGGCCCCTTGACCATCCTGACCCGTGAAGGCGAGCGCAACGAATTCCAGGACGACGCGCTGGTGGACGAGATCTGCACTTTCGGTGGCGGCGAAAACCAGGACGCGGTGGACAGCTTCGACCGGCTCGCCCGCAGGCTCGGCCTGCTGGACGCGCGCGTGGGCATCGAGGTGACAGCTTACTACCTGCACCCGCACGACTACGTGCGCCTCAAAGACTTGCTGGGCGGCGCGTTGCGGGCCGAACCGACCCGCCTGGTACACGACCTCAAGCTGGTGAAATCGCCCGCCGAGCTGGCATACATCCGCGCGGCCAGCGGCAAGGCGGACGCGGCGATGGGCGTATTCGCCGCGGCGCTGCAACCCGGGCGCAGCGAGCTGGCGGTCGCAGGCAAGGTGCTGGAGTCGCTGATGGCCGCCGGCAGCGGCCTGGCGGCGAGCCCGATCAATCTGGTGTCGGGCGAGCGCTCGGCCTTCAGTCACGGCGCGCCAACCGAACGCCTGCTGTGCCAGGGCGACTTCGGCAGCGTCGAATACGGTGCCACACACCGCCGCTACACCGCCACGCTGGGGCGCCAGTTCAGCATCGGCGCGCCGAGTCGCAGGATGGTCGAGCTGCACGACGTGGTGCGCCGCGCCAGTGACGCATGCATCGCGCAGATCCGCGACGGCGTCGCGGCAACGCAGCCACACGCCGCCGCCAAACGCGTGATCGCCGAGGCCGGGCTGGAAGCGCATCGGGTCCATACCACCGGATACGGCATCGCGCCCGGGTTCCCGCCGAGCTGGGGCGAGCCGCTGCACATGCTCGGCGACAGCACCTACACGCTGCGCGCGGGCATGGTGCTCAGCGTCGAGCCGCCGGTGTTCATTGGCCAGGAAAAGCTGGGGGCACGCATCATCGACAACGTGGTCGTGACACGTGACGGGGCCGAGGTCCTGTCACGGTTCAGCCGCGACATCATCTTGGTGCGCTAGGCATGGGAGCGGGGACCGACGGGTGCATCTGGCCCGCGGCCCCGACAACGCAGGAGTGGAAGCAGTCGGTATTTTTTTAACCAGGAGACCATCATGTTCAAGAAGTGGATGCAAGCAATCGCCATCGCCGTGTTAGCCCTCGGCTTCGCCAACGTCGCATGGGCGGACAAGCTGGAGGAAATCATCACCAAGGGGGTGGTGCGGATCGGGGTGCCGCTGGACGTGCCGCCGTTCGGCTCGCAGAACGTCAACCGCGAAGCCGAGGGCTTCGACGTCGACATGGCCAACATGGTGGCCAAGGCCCTCGGGGTGAAGCTCGAGCTCACGCAGATCACCGGCGCCAACCGCCTGCCGTTCCTGCTCACCGACAAGGTCGACATCGTGATCTCGGTGATGGGCCTGACGCCCGAGCGCGCCAAGCAGATCATGTTCTCGGCGCCCTATGCCAACACCTCGCTGGCGGTGTACGGGCCGAAGAACATCAGCGTCAAGTCGGCCGCCGAGCTGGGCAACCACAAGGTGGCCGCCGCCAAGGGCACGACCCAGGAACTGGCGCTGTCCGCGGCCAACCCGAAGGCCAACATCATGCGCACCGAGGACGACGCCACCGCCGCCGCGGCCTACCTGTCCGGGCAGGCAGTGCTGTTCTCGACCAACAGCATCGTGGCCATCGACCTGGCCAAGAAGAACCCCAAGAAGGAATTCGACCTGAAGTTCAACATCCGCAACAGCCCGGCCCACATGGGTGTGAAGATGGGTGAGCACAACCTGGCACGCTGGCTCGACTCGTTCATCTTCTTCAATGTCCAGAACACCGAGCTCGACAAGCTGCACCAGAAGTGGCTCGGCCGGCGCATGGACCCGATGACGGGCCTGTGATGCCAGCTCCCGCCCAACCCGAAGTGCGCTGGGACCGGATGACGGCCCCGGCGCTGGTGCAGGCGGCGCGTGACAAGACGGTGGTGATCATCCCGCTGGGGGCCACCGAGCAGCACGGGCCGCATCTGCCGACCCAGGTCGACTGGCGCCTGGCCTACGAGGTGTCGCAGCGCGCGGCGCGCCTGATGCAGGGCCGCCAGCGCGCGCTGGTCACCCCGGCGATCCCGTTCGGCATGTCGGAACACCACATGTCGCTCGGCGGCACACTGACGCTGAACTTCTCCGCCATGGCGGCGGTGGTCGGTTGCGTGGTGCGCTCCGCGGCGCGGCACGGCTTCGAGCGCATCTTCGTGCTCAACGGCCACGGTGGCAACATCGCAGCCCTGGAGACCATCATCACCGAACTGACGATCGACCTGAAGCTCCCGCTGGCAGGTGGCACCTACTGGCAGATCGCTGCCGATTCGATCCGCAAGATCCTCGAGCACCAGGGCCAGGTGCTGCATGCGTGTGAAGCGGAAACCTCGATGCTGCAGGCGCTCTCGCCCGAGACCGTCATGCCGCTGGATGCCTCGCTGAAGACTGCCCTGGTCCCCGGCCTGTCGGCGATCGAGGGCGTCAACCCCGGGGTCTACCGCTGGCAGCAG
>JANLQZ010000814.1:0-9301 GCA_031368125.1 Betaproteobacteria bacterium | reverse complement strand
CCCTTTTGCCGTTCGCGCACCATGCTCCTCATCCCCGCGATTGACCTGAAAGACGGTCACTGTGTTCGCCTGAAACAGGGCGATATGGACCAGTCAACCACGTTTGGGGAAGACCCGGCCCTGGTGGCCCGCACGTGGGTGACGCGGGGGGCCCGCAGGCTGCATCTGGTCGACCTCAATGGAGCGTTCGCAGGCCATCCCAAGAACGAAATGGCCATCCGCAAGATCCTCAAGGCGGTCGGCAGCGAGGTCGATGTGCAGCTCGGGGGCGGAATCCGCGACCTGGACACGATCGAACGTTATCTGGATGCCGGCCTGCGTTACGTCATCATCGGCACGGCTGCAGTCAAGAACCCGGGATTTCTGCAAGATGCGTGTACGGCCTTTGGTGGCCACATCATCGTCGGTCTGGACGCCAAGGACGGCAAGATCGCGACCGATGGCTGGAGCAAACTTACCCGCCACGACGTCATCGATCTGGGCAAGAAATTCGAGGACTACGGCGTTGAATCGATCATCTATACCGATATCGGGCGCGATGGCATGTTGTCTGGCATCAATATCGAGGCCACCGTCAAACTGGCCCAGGCGTTGACCATTCCCGTGATTGCCTCGGGCGGCCTGAGTTCGATGGCCGATATCGAGGCCCTGTGTGAAGTGGAAAGCGAGGGCGTGGAAGGTGTCATCTGCGGCCGCGCGATCTACAGCGGAGACCTTGACTTTGCCGCTGCGCAGGCGCGGGCCGACTCGTTGAACGGTTGACCTGGCGGGCGCCAGCATGCTTGCCAAACGCATCATCCCGTGCCTGGATGTCACCGGTGGAAGGGTGGTCAAGGGGGTCAACTTCGTGGCGCTGCGGGATGCCGGCGATCCAGTGGAAATCGCCGCGCGGTACAACGACCAGGGCGCCGATGAACTGACGTTTCTCGATATCACGGCGACCAGCGACGGGCGCGACCTGATCCTGCACATCATCGAAGCGGTTGCGAGTCAGGTGTTCATCCCGCTGACAGTCGGTGGTGGCGTGCGCACGGTGGATGACGTGCGCCGCTTGCTCAACGCGGGCGCCGACAAGACCAGCTTCAACTCCGCGGCGATTGCCAATCCGCAGGTGATCGACGACGCCAGCGGGAAGTACGGCGCCCAGTGCATCGTGGTGGCGATCGATGCCAAGCGCCGTGACGGTGCCGACCTGCAGCGATCGACGCCGGGCGGCAGCGTTGCCGGTCCGGGTTGGGATGTGTACAGCCATGGCGGGCGCCTCAATACCGGACTCGACGCGGTGGCCTGGGCGCGGGAGATGGCCGCGCGCGGTGCGGGCGAAATCCTGCTCACGAGTATGGACCGCGACGGCACCAGGGCCGGGTTCGACCTGGAGCTGACGCGTGCGGTGAGCGACGCGGTCGAGGTGCCGGTGATCGCCTCGGGCGGCGTTGGAACACTCGAACATCTGGCCGACGGAATCCAGTTCGGTGGCGCCGACGCCGTTCTGGCCGCCAGTATTTTTCATTACGGTGAATTCACGGTCCGGCAAGCCAAGCAATACATGTTCGCGCGCGGGATTCCGGTGCGTATCTGAGCGCGAACGGCCCTGCAGCCACGCGTGCGCGGGCCGTTGGCAGACAATAGCGGCATGAACTGGCTCAACGAAGTGAAATGGGATGCCGCCGGCCTGGTCCCGGTGATCGCCCAGGAGAAGTCCACCGGCGATGTCTTGATGCTGGCTTGGATGAACCGGGAGGCGCTCGAAAAAACCGCCGAGTCGGGCCGGGCCGTATATTTCAGTCGTTCGCGCGGCAGGCTCTGGTTCAAGGGCGAGGACTCAGGGCATGAGCAACTGGTGCACGAGATACGGATCGACTGCGACAACGACGTCGTGTTGCTCAGCCTCACGCAGACCGGCCACCAGCCCGGCATTGCGTGCCATACCGGACGCCATAGCTGCTTTTTCAAGGTGTACCGGCGTGGCGAGGGCGTCGGCGAATGGAAAGTCACCGAGCCGGTCTTGAAGGACCCGGGATCGATCTACAGAAAGGCTGCCATGTCGTCACCCTCCCTTTCTGGAAACGCGCTCGAGCGCCTGTCGGCCGTGATTGAAAGCCGCAAGTCGGTCCATGGGGGTGACCCGGACAAGAGTTACGTAGCGCGGCTGCTGCAGCGTGGGCCCGATGCGTTCCTGAAGAAGATCGGCGAAGAGGCCACCGAGGTGGTGATGGCTTCCAAGGACCTTGACTATGCGGTGCTTGGCGGTGGTCCGGTGGAAGAACACCGCAAGCGGCTGGTTGGGGAGTTTGCCGACCTGTGGTTTCACTGCCTGGTGGCACTGGCACACCACGGCCTTGAACCAGGCGACGTATTGGCCGAGTTGCTGCGCCGCGAGGGCACCAGCGGCATCGAGGAGAAGGCGCTGCGCAAGGTCGTGGCGCGCGAACGTGGTGGTGACGACGTATTTTGAGGAGAAGATTGCATGGTCAGACGAACGCACCTTGGCATTCCGTCGCCGGATTGCGCACCGTTT
Organism: Betaproteobacteria bacterium; assembly: GCA_031368125.1. Lineage (GTDB taxonomy): Bacteria > Pseudomonadota > Gammaproteobacteria > Burkholderiales > Burkholderiaceae_C > CAISIP01. The sequence goes on along the minus strand of JANLQZ010000814.1, from coordinate 6,783 downwards.
TTGATGTGTACCAGGGAGCATGACCATGGTTGACGTGATTGATGTCGCCGCCGTCGACAGCGACAAGGCGCGGGCGCTCAAGACCGTGGGCTGGGTGAGCTACGTGTTGCATCTGGTGGTGGCCGTGGGGGCGCTCATCCCGGGCGCGCAAGCCGGGGCGGTGCTGCTGGTGATCGCCTTGGTGGTCGATCTGGTCAAGAAGGGCGAGGCCGAAGGCACCTGGCAGGCCAGCCACTTTTCGTGGCGCATCCGGTCGGTGGTATGGGCTGGCGTGTTGTATCTTCTTACGGCGCCCCTTTTCCTGCTGCTTTATTTTCCAGGAGCGATCGCCTGGGCGCTGGTGTCGATCTGGTTTCTTTACCGCATCGTCAAGGGTATGGTGGCCATGAACGGCAACCAGTCCGTAGGGCAATGAGCCAGGAGGCACGCGCGTGACACATGACCCCACTTGCCTGTTTTGCAGAATTGTCGAGGGCGAAATCCCGTCCAGAAAAGTCCACGACGATGAGCATGTGTTCGCGTTCCATGACATCCATCCGTGGGCGCCGGTTCATTTCCTGCTGGTTCCCAAAGTCCACATCCCCTCGTTCGCCCAACTGGGGCCCGAGCATGCCGGGCTGATGGGTCACATGATGACGCTGGCTCCCAAGCTGGCATTGCAGGAGGGCTGCAGACCGTACCCGCAAGGCGGTTTCCGAATCGTCGCCAATACAGGGGCTGAAGGAGGCCAGGAAGTGCAACACCTGCATATCCATGTCATGGGCGGGCCACGACCCTGGTTGCGAGGCTGACAAAGGGGCTTTCCCTTGGCTTTGCTGAGGGCCGACTAAAATCGCCGCTAACGCTTAGGAGTTATTTATGGGTTCGTTTTCAATCTGGCATTGGCTGATCGTATTGCTGATCGTCGTGATGGTGTTTGGCACCAAGAAGCTCAGGAACATGGGTAGCGACCTGGGAGGCGCTGTCAAGGGCTTCAAGGATGGAATGAAGGATGGATCTGCCGGCACCAGTGCCGACGAGAAATCCGGAACCGCGACCGCCCAAGTGGCAAATGTGCCGGGTGCAGCGGAAAAGACGACGATCGACGTCGAAGCCAAGCAGAAATCCTGAAACTTCAGGCACGACCAGCGTGATCGATCTTGGCATTTCGAAGATGGCGCTTATCGGCGCGGTGGCGTTGATCGTCATCGGACCGGAAAAGCTTCCGCGCGTGGCGCGTACCGTCGGTACCCTGCTGGGCAAGGCGCAGCGTTACGTAGCGGACGTCAAGGCCGAAGTGAGCCGTTCGATGGAGCTCGACGAACTCAAGAAAATGAAGGACACGGTGGTTGCGGCGGCCAAGGACGTCGAGAACACGATCCAAACCAACGCCAATGATTTCGAGAAATCCTGGGCTGATGCGACAAACATCAACGCGGGTTCGCAGCTTGGTGAGCCTTCAGAGGCACTCGCCAGTTACCCCGCGTACCGCCATCCCGGGAAACACTGGCGCGTGAAGCAGGGGGCCACCCCGAACTGGTTCAAGGCGCGCACGGGAACGCGAACCCGGGCCTTGTCCGGTGCCGCCCGTGTCGCCAGGTTCCGGCCGCAGAAGCTCGGCTGATTCAAAATCCATATCAAGACGCCAGCGGGTCTCGAGCCTTGCCGGCGTTCGGTCCGAGCGACAAGATGACTGATCCCGACAAAAAAGAAGACGAACTCGCCGGCACGGAACAGCCGTTTGTGCAGCACCTGATGGAGTTGCGCGATCGCCTGGTCTACAGTCTCATCGGCCTGGTGGTGTGTATGGTCCTGCTGGCTATCTGGCCTTCACCGAGCGGCCTGATCGACCTGATTGCCGCGCCGATCCGGGCGCACATGCCCCCCGGTGCCAAACTGATTGCGGTCGGTGTCTTCTCGCCGTTCTTCGTGCCGCTCAAGGTATTGATGATGGCCGGTGTGCTGCTGGCGCTGCCGTGGCTCATGTACCAGGCCTGGGCCTTTGTCGCGCCGGGACTTTATGGCCATGAAAAGCGGCTGGCATTGCCGCTCATATTCTTTGGCAGTCTGCTGGCCTATATCGGCATTGCCTTCGTGCAGTTCTTTGTGCTGGACAAGATGTTTGCCTTCATCCAGGCGGTGACCCCGGCGAGTGTCGCCGCCACGCCGGACATCGCGTCCTATGTGGAGGCGATTCTGGGGCTGTACCTCGCCTTCGGCGTTGCGTTCCAGGTGCCGATCGTGGTCGTGCTGCTGGCGCGCATGAACATGGTCAGCATCGACAAGCTCAAGGAGTTCCGGGGCTACTTCATCGTGCTGTCGTTCGTCATTGCGGCGGTGCTCACGCCACCTGATGTGGTGTCCCAGCTCGCATTGGCGGTCCCGATGTGCCTTCTGTATGAACTCGGGATCTGGGCCGCCAAACTGTTCATCAAACACACGCAGGCTCCACAAGAAGGCGCGGAGTCGGCAAAGCCCTGACCGCAGGGCCTCCTGTCCCTACTGCACCAGACGCCGCGGTTTCGGGCGAACGCCCGGAGTGACCTCCAGCTCGAGTTTTTCACTTTGGCGCTGCACACTGAATTTGGAGGCGGATCCCGGCTTGAGGCCGGCCACGCGCGTCAGCAACTCCGACACGTTCGCGACGTCCCGCCCGCCGACTGCGGTGATCACGTCGCCGGGCCGCACGCCAGCCTGTGCGGCCGGACCGTTTTGAAGCACGCCCGTGATGATCACGCCATGCTTGGCCTTCACGCCAAAGGTTTCCGCCAGTTCGGGCGACAGGTCGTTGGGCTCTACACCGATCCAGCCGCGCGTGACCTGCCCATCCTTGATCAGGCCGTCCATTACCAGCCGCGCTGTGGAAACCGGGATCGCGAAACCAATGCCCATGCTGCCGCCCGAACGCGAGTAGATGGCGGTGTTGATGCCCATCAAATTGCCATTGATGTCCACCAGTGCGCCGCCGGAGTTGCCCGGGTTGATTGCAGCGTCGGTCTGGATGAAGTTCTCGAATGTATTGATGCCCAGCTGGTTGCGTCCCAACGCGCTGACGATCCCGCTGGTTACCGTCTGGCCGACGCCAAACGGGTTCCCGATCGCCAGTACCTGGTCACCCACCTGCATGGCATCCGAATTCCCCAACACAATGACCGGCAGCTTGTCGAGATCGATTTTTAGCAACGCGAGGTCTGAATCGGGATCGGTGCCAATGACCTTGGCCGTTGCGCGGCGGCTGTCATTGAGGATGACTTCAATCTCGTCGGCACCCTCTATCACATGGTTGTTGGTCAGCACAAAGCCGGTCGGGCTGACGATGACGCCGCTGCCCAGACCGGCCTGCGGCTGATTGCCCTGGTCGCCAAAAAAGAATCGAAACCACGGTTCGTTACCCTGGGGATTCTTTTGTGCCGCCTTGCTGGTGTTGATGCTCACGACCGCGGACGAGGCCTTGAGCGCGGCCAGCCGGAAACTGCCCGGCGGGACCGCTCCGGGTATTGCCGCAGGTGCCTCGACCAGGGCCACAGCGCCGGATACCGGGGAACCTTTACCGAGCCACTGCGGCTTGAGCGTGCCGACCACGAAATACGCAGCGAGCAGTATTGTTGCAGCCTGGGAAAACAGCAGCCAAAGTCTTTTCATACCCCAAATTGTAGGCCCCGGCTTGCGTTCGCCGACCCAATTCGCCCGTGCCTGGCAGCGTCAGGACGACGTTCAGGCTACATTGGGGTATGCCGATGCGCGCCGGTCGCAAAACCATTCTTATCGAGTCGCTCGCGCCGCGCAAGCCCGCGGTTGGCGCGCCGTGCAACGGCTGTGGTGTCTGTTGTCTGGTGCAACCGTGCCCGCTCGGCATGGTCATCTCGCACCGTCGCACCGGCGCCTGCGCCGCGCTGCTCTGGGATGGCGGTCGATCAGTCTACCGATGTGGTGCGGTGGCGCGGCCGCAGGCTGCCCTGCACACGGCGTTGCCAGCCTGTCTGCGTCGGCTGATCCCTTGGCTGGCGCCGGTGCTGGCGCGGCTTGCGCGCCGCTGGATCGCCGCCGGCCGCGGCTGCGACAGCGCGCTCGAGGTGGATTCGCCGACAATCGGCGTCATGCGGCCCCCGGAGTAAGCATTGCCGGCGGTGCGGCCCGATTCACCCTTGTTCTCACCATGACCGACCGCGAGCAACTCGCTGATGCCTTCGACGCGCTGCTGGAGCCGGCGAAATTCCGTGACTGCGGGCCCAACGGACTGCAGGTCGAAGGCCGCCGCGCGGTGCGCAAGATCGTGTCGGGTGTGACGGCGAGTCTGGCCTTGATCGAAGCGGCCATCGCTGCCGGCGCCGACGCCATATTCGTGCACCATGGCTTGTTCTGGCGCGGACAGGATGGCCGCGTCACCGGATGGATGAAGCAGCGCCTGGCCTTGTTGCTGGAGCATGACATCAACCTCTTCGCCTACCACCTGCCTCTGGACGCCCATGCCCAGTTGGGGAACAACGCACAGTTCGGCATGGTGCTGGGACTCCAGGCAAACAGGCGCTTTGGCGAGCAGGACTTGGGATTCCTGGGCGGGCGCGTCGACGGCGCCAGCTTCGAGACGGCGGGTGTTCTTGGCCGGCATATTGAGAGCGTGTTGAATCGGCCGGTGGTGGTAGTACAGGGTGCCGACGGGCCCATCGGCCGGCTGGCCTGGTGCACTGGCGGTGCACAAGCATATTTTGAAGCGGCCATCAGTGCCGGCGCAGAGGCTTTTATCACCGGTGAAATCTCGGAGCCGCAGGCCCACTATGCGCGCGAGTGTGGTGTGGCGTACCTGGCCTGCGGGCACCATGCCACCGAGCGTTATGGTGCGCCGGCAGTGGCATCCCACGTCGCCGCGCAGTTTTCGTTGGTGCACGAATTCATTGACGTTCACAACCCGGCGTGATCGATGGGAAACACTGGCATCTCTCGCATGCTCAGACCAATAGCCATCACCCTGGGAGATCCGGCAGGCATCGGCCCTGAGATCATCGCGAAGGCGTTTCGCGACGCGCCGGACGACACCAGGGGCTGTTTCGTGGCCGGCGACGTGGCGACGATGCGACGCGCCGCCCGATGGCTGTCTGGCGCCGGCCGGGTGGGTATTCCGGTTGCGGTGATGGACGCACCTCAGGACGCCCTGGATCTGCCCGCGCGATGTATCCCTGTGTTCCAGGTGGGTCCTCCGGTCGCGCCGATCGCCGTTGGGCGCATCAGTGCTGCGGCCGGCGCCATGGCGGCCCGATGCGTGGTGTGGGCGGCGGACGCGGCCCTTCGCGGGGACATCGCTGCACTGGTCACGGCTCCGTTGAACAAGGAGGCCCTGGCTGCTGCCGGCGCGCCCCACGACAAATACCCGGGGCACACCGAAATGCTGCAGGCGCGCGCGGCGGCCTTTGCAGGAAAGACGCCGCGCGAACTGCCGGTCCGCATGATGCTGGCGAACGACGAGCTTCGCACGGTGCTGGTCAGCATCCACGTTTCGCTGCGCGCTGCGATCGAGGCGGTCACGTTCGACAACGTGCTCCAGACCTTGCTCATCACCCAGGAGGCATTGCGCGCCCTGCTGGGTCATGCGCCACGTATTGCCGTGGCCGGTCTGAACCCGCACGCGGGCGAGGGTGGGCTGTTCGGCATGGAGGAGGTCGACATCATTGGGCCAGCCGTCGTGGCGGCGCGTTCGCGCGGCCTCGATGTGCACGGGCCTTTGGCGCCCGACACGGTGTTCATGCGCGCGCGCGCGCGCATCGGGCTGCCCGGCGACTTCGACGTGGTAGTCGCGATGTACCACGACCAGGGACTGATACCGGTGAAATACCTCGGCCTTGAAAAAGGCGTCAACGTGACTTTGGGCTTGCCGATTGTGCGCACCAGCCCGGACCACGGTACGGCATTTGACATTGCGGGCACCGGCACTGCCGACGCGACCAGCCTCATCGCAGCGATCCGGATGGCCAGAAGCCTCTGCGATGCCAGGTCTGCGTGCGCCCGCGCCTGATTGCCGAATGCCGTTCACCGCGCGGTGCGCGAAGCGACGCCGTGAACACGGGCTCTCAGATCGGCGCGGCCTTTTCGAGTGCCTACTTCTTGAGGCTGTCGCGGATCTGGCGCAGCAACAACACATCTTCCGGCGTTGCGGCAGGTGGCGCCGGAGGCGCTTCCTTCTTCATCCTGTTCATCTGCTTGACCATCAGGAAGATGATGAACGCCAGGATCGCGAAGTTGACCGCGATCGTGATGAAGTTGCCATAAGCGAGAACCGGAACACCGGCCTTTTTCAGCTCGACCAGTGTCGTGCCGGCGCCGGCCGGTACTTTGCCCAATACGACGAACATGCTGGAAAAGTCCAGATTTCCGACCACGGCGCCGACCACCGGCATGATCAAATCGGCGACCATCGAGTCCACGATCTTGCCAAAGGCGCCGCCAATGATGACGCCCACTGCCAAGTCCATTACATTGCCCTTGAGGGCAAACTCCTTGAATTCCGACACCATGCTCATGAACTGTGCTCCGGCGATTGTGAAGAAGCCGCAAGTATTCCCGACTGCCAAAACTTGTCAAGAAATCTGCGCTGTCAAACGTAAAGAATCCGCAGGCAATTGGTAGCGGCGCAGTGGCTCCATTGCACATTGTCGCCGGGTCCGCTGCGGGCCGTCAGCTACAATCGCCGGCTGACTCTGTTAGCGATGATTTCATTGAGGATTCCCATGAGTGACACCCAGGTCGACAGCAGCAAAAGGACGTGGTTGATAGCGTCCGGTTGTGCCGGCGCGGTGGGCGGCGCGTTCACAG
>JANLQZ010000800.1:0-2286 GCA_031368125.1 Betaproteobacteria bacterium | reverse complement strand
CGGCGCCGGCCGCACCAGCCTGACGGCGCCCAGCGGCGTGGTAGTGAAGCTGGTGGCGGCCGACCCGCCGATGCAGGTGCCCCCCACCCGGCAGGCGCTGGTGGTCACCCGTGCCGGCGACGACGACCACTGGGCCGTCGGTCGCGCTGGCCTGCGTTACCGCGACCTGCTGCCCGAGCGCCATGGCGGCGCGTTCATCGCATCGCATATCCGGGTGCTGGACGGCGGCCCGGTGCCCGACTACGTGCACTTTCACAAGGTCCGGTTCCAGACCATCTTCTGTCGCAAGGGCTGGGTGCGCGTGGTCTACGAAGGCCAGGGCGAACCCTTCGTGATGCACGCCGGCGACTGCGTGCTGCAGCCACCGATGATCCGCCACCGGGTGCTGGAAAGCTCCGCCGGCGCCGAGGTGGTCGAGATCGGCGCCCCGGCCGAACACCTCACGATGGCCGACCACCAGCTGACACTGCCGACCCCGGAGTTGCAGCCCGGGCGCGACTTCGGCGGCCAGTGTTTTGTGCGCCACATTGCGGCCCAGGCGACCTGGGCGCCCTGGCGCCTGGCCGGTTTTGAATTTCGCGACACCGGTATCGGTGCGGCCACGACCGGACTCGCCGGCGTGCGCGTGGTGCGGCCCGCGGGCGCCGCCAGCGCTGCGCCGCAACGCCATGCGGCCGAGTTCTGCTTCTACTTCGTGTTGTCCGGCACGGTCAGGGTGCAACTGGACGATGGGTCGCACGAATTGCACAGCGACGACAGCATCACCATTCCCGGCGGTATCGCGTACGCGCTGTGCGAGGCCAGCACCGACCTGGCGCTGCTCGAAGTCAGCCTTCCCGCGGCCGTCGCGCTGGTGTAGGGCGAGGCATGCAGACTTCGCTTTTCAGCCGCGAGCGCCTGATCCGTTTTTCCGACTGCGACCCGGCCGGCATCGTTTTCTACCCGCAGTACTTCGTGATGTTCAACGGGCTGGTCGAGGACTGGTTCAACGAGGGCCTCGAGGTGGGATACCAGCGCACCGTGATCGAGCGGCGCATCGGCCTGCCGACGGTGCGCCTGGAAGCCGACTTCACGGCTGTCAGCGCAATGGGCGACCGGGTGCTGCTGTCGCTTGGCGTGGAGAGGCTGGGCGGCAGTTCACTGACGCTGCGATTGCATTGTGTCGGCCAGGCGGACGGCGTCACCCGCATGTCGATGCGCCAGGTGCTGGTCACCACCTCGCTCGACAGCCACCGCGCGGTGCCGATCCCGCACGACATCCGCGCGGCGATCGTGCGCACGACCGGCAGCGCCGGGTAGCGCCGCCGCGAGCATTGCGTGGACCGGCGCGACACATCTCAGCCCCCTGCGCGGCGAGCGATCGTCTGGGACGGCAACTCGCCGAAACGTTCGTGGTACTGGGCGGCGAAATGCCCGAGGTGCAGGAACCCGCACCCGGCCGCCACCTGGGACACCGTGGCCCGGGCTGGTGCTTCGGCCTGCAGCAGGGCCGCGCGCACGTGGTCGAGCCGCACGACGCGCCAATAATCCATGGGACTTTGGCCGGTGTGCTGCTTGAAGGCCGCCTGCAGCGCGCGCGCACTGACACCCAGATGCTGGCACACGTCGGCCAGCGACAACGGCTGCGTCACATGCTCGCGCAAGAACTCCTGCGCCCGGCGCACCGAACGCGGCAGCAGGCTGCGCCGGGTGCCCGCCTGCAACACATCGCTGTAGTTGTGCGGCGCCAATGTCAGCAGGGCCGTCATCAGGTAACTCTCGGCCTGGGCCGCCAACGGCGTGCCACCGAGCGTGTTGTCTTGGTCGAGGGTGGCGCACAGGTACTTGACGAAATTGAGCATCGGGGCCAGCGCCGGCGCGTCCAGCGGCACCCCCAGTTCGAACACCAGCGGCTGCTGCAGTGGCGCCTGGGCCAGCTGTTCCAACTGTCGCTCGAGCGCCGTCTTGGCAAACCGCACGATCAGGTGCGGGCTGTCCTCGGCCCACCGCATGCTCAGGCGCTCGGTCGGGGAGGGCAGGGACGCCAAAGCTGCGCTCGCCGCCACGTGCTGGCTGCCGCAACGCACGCTGGCACCGCCACGCAACGGGATCTGCAGCAGGAAGAAGTCGCCCAGGTAGCCGGGGTCGATGTCCACCTCCGGCCCATATTGCACGTAGTTCAGGCTCACGTCATGGTGCAGGCGCACGCTGTGGTGGCGGGCGTCGAGTGTGTCGCCGGGCCTGGACGTGCTCAGGCCGTGCGGGCAAAAAATCCGCGCCACGTTCTCGCGCGCCTCGTCCACGTCC
>JANLQZ010000792.1:0-1587 GCA_031368125.1 Betaproteobacteria bacterium | reverse complement strand
TGCTTCGCTCTGCGAGCTGCGGTACGAGATTGCTTGGGGCGGCCCGGCGCGGCGCTCATCCGGCATCCCTGCTGCGCATTGCGGAATTGGCTACGACATCACAAGCGCTGCGCGCAGTTGTGAGTCTGCGCCGCAACTTCGTTGTCGCCTTTGGGAGCGGCCCGACGGCGCTCACTACCCGAAATCCGGCGACGCGTACAGCGTTCGGCCGGCGACCCGGATCTCCACCGCCACCTGGTACCGCGCGACCGCCTGCGCGTCGATGGCGATGCCCAGTCCGGGCGCATCGGGCGCGGCCACCTGGCCGGCGGCATCCGGTGCCAGGTGGTTCTGCGTGAGTTCGACCGCCAGGGCCTTCGGCGCCGCCGGGTATTCGCAGATGCTGTGGTTTGCCAGACCGGCGAACGGCTGCATCGAGGCGCTCAGCGCCAGGTGTGAAGTGAAGGTGTGGTTCACATAGGTCACGCCGCGCGCGACGGCGTAGTCGGCCACCAGTTTGGCCGGGCCGATACCACCGATGCGGCCGCAATCGATCTGCACGAACCCGACCCCGCCGTAGTCGATCAGGTGGCGCGCCATGTAGGTGTTGTGCGCGCCCTCGCCGCCGGCGAGCCGGACACCTTTGCAGCGCCTGGCCAGGGCGCCGTATTGCTCCAGCGCGCTGGCATGAAAAGGTTCCTCGAGCCAGAGCGCACGTGCCTGTTGCAATGCGTCGAGCCGCAAGGCGGCGCGCTCCACGTCGTCCACGAAGATCTGCCCCACATCGACCAGCAGGATGCCGTCGCCACCCAGGGCTTCGCGCGCGGCAAAAAAATGGTCGGCGTCGTCCTGGGGCGATCCGCGGCCGATCGGTCCCCAGCCGAACTTGGCCGCCGTGAAGCCGCGCCGCATGGCCTCGTGCCCGCGCTCGAGCGTCTGCTGCGCCGTGTCGCCGAACAGCAGCGAGGCATACGGCGTCTTCGGGTACGAGGCCCGGTAACCGAGCAGCTTCCACACCGGCTCGCCGCGCGCCTTGCCCAGGATGTCCCACAGCGCCATCTCGACGCCTGAGAACGTGTGCGCCGCCTGCAGCACGTCCATGCTGTTGTAGGCCACGGCGGCGGCGATGGCGGCGATGTCGGCCGGCGTGTCGAGCCGCCGGCCGAGCACCGACGCCGCCACCGGCTGGCAGGCCCCGTGCGACAGCGGGCACACGAAGGCCGCGATCGACGGCAGCGGCGCCGCCTCGCACTCGCCGTAGCCCGTGAAACCGCCCGCGGACACCCGCACCAGCAACGCGTCCTGGCTGCCGTCGGCATCCAGTGTGACCTCGGGCATGGACAGGTAGAAGAAATCGACCGCGTCGATCTGCATGGCGCGCTCCCCTGCGTTGGCTGCGCTCAGCAACGGTAGATCGTGGCCACCGGCTCGAACGTGACGCCCTCGTCGAGCGGGTAGATCGGCCGGGCGCAGATGGTGTGGCCGAGCGACTTCAGGTTGGCCGAGGTGGCGCCGGGCAGGTCGACGTTGAAGTTGTTGTCGACCCAGGCGTCGTACATGTGGTGCTCGGTGTGCGGCGACTTCACCACGATCAGGTCGAAGTCGCGC
>JANLQZ010000759.1:0-2896 GCA_031368125.1 Betaproteobacteria bacterium | reverse complement strand
GCTTGCTTGGGGCGGCCCGGCGCGGCGCTCACACCCGCTGGCCGCCGTCGATGGCGATCTCCGCGCCGGTGATGTAGGAGGACTTCTCGCTGCACAGGAACTCGATCAGGTCGGCGACTTCGTCGACCTGGCCCAGGCGGCGCATCGGAATGTCGCGGTCGACGATTGTCGACGTGCCGGGCGACAGGATCGACGTGTTGATTTCGCCTGGCGCGATGGCATTGACGCGTACCCCCATCGGAGCCATGTCGGCCGCCATCTCGCGGGTCAGTGCGGCGAGCGAGGCTTTCGACGTGGCATAGGCGGCACCCGCAAACGGGTGCACGCGGTAACCCGCAATCGAGCACAGGTTGACCACCGCACCGCGCGCATTGGAGAGTTCCTGGGCAAATCCCCGCGTCAGGATGAGCGGCGCATAGAAGTTGGTGTTGTACATCGCCTGCCACACCTTGAGGTCGGTGGTCAGCGAGTTGACCCGCTCGCCGGCAGGCCCCTTGGGCGAAATGCCCGCGTTGTTGACCAGCGCGTGCAGCCGCGAGCCCCCCAGCAGCGGACGCAACAGGTCGACCGTTTTCGTGATTTCGTCCAGGTTCGACAAATCGAGCTGGATATGCGTGTTGTGTTCGGCGTTCCAGGGGCAAAGCGCTGGCAATGGCTGGCGCGATACAGTGATGACGCGCCAGCCCAGGTTGCGAAATCGCTGGGCGACCGCATGGCCGATACCGCGGCTGGCGCCGGTCACGATCGCTGTTTTCTGTTCCGACATGGGTGGTTGTGCTCGTGATGGGTCGACCATTACACCCGAACGCGCCAGGGTGTCGCCGTCGCCGCCCCTGGCAGGGTTTTTCAGGCCAGGCCAAATCCGCGGGGTGACCGCGAAAAGGCACGTTAATATGGGCCCGCGGCGCCAACCAGCGCCAAAGCCTGAAATTTGAACAGCGTGCGAGAAATCGAGGACTTATGAGCAACCAGAAAACGGAAATTTCGGCGGCAGGGCGGAGCGACATCAAGCACCACCTGCACCCCTACACCCAATTACGCCAACTCGAGACCGAAGGTCCGCTGGTGATCGTGCGCGGCGAGGGTGTGCAGGTTTTCGACGAACACGGCACCGCCTACATCGAAGGCATGGCGGGCCTGTGGTGCGCTTCGCTCGGATTCTCGGAGCGCCGTCTGGCCGATGCGGCCTACCGCCAGATGACCACGCTGCCCTACTACCACGCGTTCTCGGGCAAGGTGCCGGGCCCGGTGCCGGCGCTGGTGGATGCCATGATCCGGTGGGCGCCGGTGCCGATGGCGCGGGTGCTGTTCGCCAATTCGGGGTCCGAGTCCAACGACACCGCGTTCAAGCTGGTCCGTTATTACAACAACGCCAAGGGGCGCCCGCTCAAGAAGAAAATCATTGCGCGCAACAAGGCCTACCACGGCGTCACGGCAGCGGCTGCGTCGATGTCGGGCCTGGCCACCATGCACCAGCATTTCGACCTGCCGCTGCCCGGCATCGTGCGGGTCGGCTGCCCGCACCTGTACCAGTTTGGCTTGCCGGGCGAATCCGAGGGCCAGTTCGTGGATCGCCTGGCACAGGAACTGGAAGACACGATCGTTCGTGAAGGGCCGGAGACCGTGGCGGCATTCATCGCCGAGCCGGTGCAGGGCGCCGGCGGCGTGATCGTGCCGCCACCGGGTTATTTCGCCAAGGTGCAGGCCATCCTCAGGAAATACGACATCCTGTTTCTGGTCGACGAAGTGATCACCGGTTTTGGCCGGCTGGGCCAGGCCTTCGGAACCCAGGTCTACGACCTGAAGCCCGACATGATCACGGTGGCCAAGATGCTGACCTCGGCCTACGTGCCGATGTCGGCGCTGTACCTCACCGACGAGATCTACCAGACCATCGCCGACACCAGCGCCGCGGTCGGTGTATTCGGTCACGGCTACACCTACAGCGGGCACCCGCTGGCCTGCGCCATTGCGCTGGAAACCCTGCGCATCTACGAGGCCGACAACATCGTCGCGCACGTACAGGAAGTGGCTCCGCGGCTGCAACAGGGCCTGCGAAAATTCGCGGGCCACCCGATCGTGGGTGATGTGCGCGGGCTTGGCCTGATTGGTGCGATCGAGCTGGCGGCCGACCCGGCCACCAGAAAACCATTCGACCCCCAACGCGGCGTCGGCGCCTATTTTGTCGGCCGTGCGCAAGCGCATGGGCTGATCGTGCGGGCCCTGGCAGGCGACGTGATCGCCTTTTCGCCCCCGTTGATCATCTCGCCGGCCGAGATCGACGCGTTGCTGGAACGCACCGGCCGGGCCCTGGCCGACACGCTGGCGTGGGTCGACACGTGGCGCGCCGTGGCGGCCTGAAGATCACGGCACGGCATCGGCGGGCGGGCCATGTGAACGTGAGCACACGATGGCGCTGATCGAGTTCGACCATGTGTTCAAGCGCTACCCGGGCAGCAGCCATGCCGCGGTCGACGATTTGAACCTGCACATCGAGGCCGGAGAGTTCCTGACCCTGCTCGGGCCGTCGGGCTCCGGCAAGACCACCACGCTGATGCTGCTGGCCGGCTTCGAGACACCGAGTTCCGGCGCCATCCGCCTGGACGGCAGCGCGATCGAGTCGCTGCCGCCGCACCAGCGCAACATGGGCGTCGTGTTTCAGAGTTACTCCCTGTTTCCGCACATGACCGTGGCCGAAAACGTGGCCTTCCCGCTGTCGGTGCGCAAGATGGCGCCATCGGCCATCGCCACCAAAGTGACCGCCGCGCTGGCCAAGGTGCACCTGGAGAACTTTGCCGAACGCAAACCCAACCAGCTCTCGGGCGGGCAGCAGCAGCGGGTGGCGCTGGCACGCGCGCTGGTGTTCGAGCCCCGGCTGGTGTTGATGGACGAACCC
>JANLQZ010000730.1:0-4110 GCA_031368125.1 Betaproteobacteria bacterium | reverse complement strand
GGCGGTCGGATGGTGGGCAAAGTCGTCGTAGACAGTCACACCCGCGCCATGCCCTGGCGCATCGCCAATTTCCACGCAGCCGCGCACCTCCATGCGCCGGCGTACGTTCTGGAACCGGCTCAGGGCCTGCGCTGCCAGCGCCGGCGCGACACCCACGTGTTCGGCCGCCGCAATCGCGGCCAGGGCGTTGAGCTGGTTGTGCATGCCGCTCAGCGACCAATGCACCTCGCCGGCCGCTTTGCCCTGCTGCAGCACCTGGAAATGGTCCGGCTCGCCGTGCGCGGTGAAATCGCTCACAGCAGCGCCAAAGCTGCGCACTTCGCTCCAGCAGCCTGCATGCAACACCCGGGCCAGACTTTCCTCGAGTCCGTTCACCACCACCCGTCCCGACCCGTGGGGTCCGCTGCCCGGTACGGTGCGCAACAGATGGTGGAACTGGCGCTCGATGGCCGCCAGGTCGTCGAAGATGTCGGCGTGGTCGAATTCCAGGTTGTTGAGCACCACCGTGCGCGGCCGGTAATGGACGAACTTGCTGCGCTTGTCGAAGAAAGCCGTGTCGTATTCATCGGCCTCGATCACAAAAAATCCGCCATGGGCGGGCTTCACACCGGACGATGACTTCGCATCGGCCCCAACACCACCCAGGCGCGCGGACGCCTCGAAATTCATCGGAACGCCGCCAACCAGAAAGCCGGGGTTGAGCCCGGCCGAGTCGAGGATCCAGGCCAGCATCGCGGTGGTCGTCGTCTTGCCGTGGGTGCCCGCCACCGCCAGCACGTGCCGGCCCTGCAGGACATGCTCGGCCAGCCATTGGGGCCCGCTCGTGTAGGCTGCGCCGGCGTCGAGAATCGCTTCCATCAGCGGATACCGGGGCGCGCCATCTGGTCCCAGCGCGCGGCTGACCACATTGCCCACGACGAACATGTCCGGCCTGATGGCCAGCTGCGCGGCGCCGTAACCCTCCACCAGCTCGATGCCCAGCGCGCGCAGTTGGTCGCTCATCGGCGGATAGACGCCGCAGTCACACCCGGTGACGACGTGGCCCGCTTCGCGCGCGAGGGCAGCCAGACCACCCATGAAGGTGCCGCAGATCCCGAGAATATGAATATGCATCGCGGGATTTTAGGCGACCAGGCTGCGCCGACCGCGGCCTGACGGCGGTCCGCGGAACCGGAAACGCGCCCGGCCACATGGCGCACGAATAACTGCCGGCCGACCCGCAAATGGATGCAAAATGCCACGGTATGGAGACCATCGGCCACTCCCTGAAAGCTGAAATCGCGGCGACGGCGGCACGCGTCGTGGTCGAAGAGGGGCTGGAATTCGGCCCTGCCAAACGCCGCGCCATCAGGCACCTTGGCCTGTCTGCGCGCAGCCCGTTGCCGGGCAATGACGAGGTCGAAGATGCGGTGCTGGACTACATTGCCGTTTTTTGCTCGGACACGCAGCCGGGTGAACTGGCCGCGTTGCGGCGCCTCGCGTTGCACTGGATGGAGCGCATGGCCGCATTTCGCCCCCATCTGGGTGCGGCGGTCTGGCATGGCACCGCGACCAGGCATTCCGATATCCAGATTGGCCTGTTCTGTGACGACTCGAAGTCGGCCGAAATCGCATTGATCGACTACAAGGTGGCCTACGAACCCCGGACCATGACCGGCCTGCGCGGCAATGCCGTGGACACACTCAGTGTGCATGACTACTGCCCGGGACTGGACGAAATGGTAGGTGTGCACCTGTTGGTGTACGACCACGACGATTTGCGCGGGGCGTTGCGCCACGACTCCAAGGGCCGGGTCCCGCGCGGCGACCTCGCGGCGGTCCGGCGTCTGGTCCACGGTGCAAGGCCATGACCGAATCGACCTCACCACCCGTTGACAAGCGCCGGGACGGCCCAGGCGTGCCCTCTGTCGGCCGACGCAGACTAATCTACGGTGCCGCGGCCGGTACTGCTGTCTTGGCCGGTCTCGGTCTTTCATGGTGGCGTAACCAGACTGACACAAGTCCTTCTTCGGACGCATCTGCATTATGGAATCTCAGTTTCGACACGCTTGGCCCTACTGCGCTGACGATGCGGAGTATGGCCGGAGGGCCCCTGCTGATCAACTTCTGGGCCACATGGTGCCCGCCATGTGTAGAGGAATTGCCGCTATTGAACCGCTTCTACGAAGAACATAGGCGCAACGGGTGGCAAGTTCTCGGACTGGCCGTTGACCAACCGGCGGCAGTCGAGGCCTTCCTGCGCCGAGCACCGGTGGCTTTCACGGTGGCGATGGCCGGCATGTCGGGCATCGAGTTGAGCAAGACACTCGGCAATATTGGTGGCGGATTGCCGTTCACGGCGATCTTTGGATCGGGCGGGCAGGTATTGCACCGTAAAATGGGCCGAGTCACCGCGCTGGACCTGCAGCAATGGAGCCAGCTGAAATAGGACAACCCGGTGCCCCGCGGCCGTCAAAACTCGATCCCGCGCACACTTCCCGGCACTCGCCAAGTTCTGGTCGATAATTGCCAACGACGAGCATAGTAAAAAAATAACCGCGATTTACGTCAATTTAAGGTAAATTGAATTCTTATAACATCTGAATCGTTGGAGACGCCCCATGGATTTGCGAAAACTGAAAACACTGATCGACCTCGTTTCCGATTCGAACGTGTCGGAACTGGAAATCACCGAAGCAGAGGGCAAGGTCCGGATCGTCAAAGGCGGAATCGCCGCGCCGACGCAACATTACGCTGCGGCGGCGGTCGCACCGGCACCGCCGCCGGTCCCGGTCGCGGTCGCGGCAGAGCCGGTTGCGCCTGCCGCGCCGACCGAGCCTTTCGTGAAATCGCCCATGGTGGGCACCTTCTATCGGTCGGCGTCGCCGGGCGCCAAGGCTTTTGTGGAGTTGGGGGATTCGATCAAGGCCGGCGAGACCATCTGTATTGTCGAAGCCATGAAGATCCTCAATGAAATCGAGGCCGACAAGTCCGGTACGGTGGTCAGGATCCTGTGTGAGAACGGGCAGGCCGTCGAGTACGGACAACCCCTGTTCGTGATCGAGTGAAGGACAGGCCCCGATAACCCATGTTCAAGAAAATACTGGTCGCCAACAGGGGCGAGATCGCGCTGCGAATCCAGCGGGCATGCCGCGAACTTGGCGTTAAGGCGGTCATGGTGTATTCCGAAGCCGACCGTGACGCGAAGTACATCAAGTTGGCAGAAGAAGCGGTGTGTATCGGCCCGGCGCCGTCGGCGCTGAGTTACCTCAATATGCCAGCCATCATTTCGGCGGCGGAGGTCACCGACGCAGAGGCCATCCACCCCGGATACGGGTTTCTGAGCGAAAACGCAGGCTTTGCCGAGCGGGTCGAGAAGAGTGGATTCCAGTTCATCGGGCCCTCGCCGGAGTCGATCCGGATCATGGGCGACAAGGTTTCTGCGAAGCAATCCATGATCAAGGCGGGCGTACCCTGCGTTCCGGGCTCCGAAGGCGAACTTCCAGATGATGCGGTGCAGATCCGCCGGATTGCCAAGGCCGTCGGGTACCCGGTCATCATCAAAGCCGCCGGCGGCGGCGGCGGCCGCGGCATGCGTGTGGTGCACACCGAGGCCGCACTCGTCAACGCGGTGCAGATGACCAAGGCAGAAGCCGGCGCGGCGTTCGGCAATCCGGCGGTCTACATGGAGAAGTTCCTGCAGAACCCGCGCCATATCGAAATCCAGATCATGGCCGACAAGTTCAAGAACGCGGTCTACCTTGGGGAGCGGGACTGCTCGATGCAGCGCAGGCACCAGAAGGTGATCGAAGAGGCGCCGGCACCAGGCATTGCGCGCAAGCTGATTGAACGCATCGGCGAGCGCTGCGTGGCAGCCTGCAAGAAGATCGGCTACCGCGGCGCCGGAACTTTCGAGTTTCTCTACGAGGACGGCGAGTTCTACTTCATTGAAATGAACACACGCGTTCAGGTGGAACACCCGGTCACGGAGTTCATTACCGGTGTCGACATCGTCAAGACGCAGATCATGGTGGCAGCCGGCGAAAAACTTCCATTCACGCAGCGCCAGATCGAGCTGCGCGGCCACGCGATCGAGTGCCGGATCAACGCGGAAGACCCTTACAAGTTCAC
>JANLQZ010000700.1:0-1907 GCA_031368125.1 Betaproteobacteria bacterium | reverse complement strand
GGCCGCCACGCCCTGCGCCACCAGCAGGCTTTCGCTGGCGTTGCAGGGGCTGTATTTCTGCGTCTTGGCGTTGTCCGCCACCGCCACCGCCATGGCGATGTCGCACGGGTCGTCCACATACACATGGCAGTTGCCGTCCAGGTGCTTGAGCACCGGCACCTTGGCGTCGCGGCTGATACGCTCGATCAGGCCCTTGCCGCCACGCGGAATCGCCATGTCGATGTACTGCGGCATCGTGATCAGGTGGCCCACGATGGCGCGGTCGGTGGTCTGCACCAGTTGTACGCCATCGGCTGGCAGGCCGCTGTCCTGCAGCGCCTGCTGCACCAGTTTCGCCAGCGCCTTGTTGGATTCGATCGCCTCCGAGCCGCCGCGCAGGATGCAGGCGTTGCCACTCTTGATCGACAGGCTGGCGGCCTCGATCGTGACGTTGGGCCGGCTTTCGAACACCATCGCAAACACGCCGATCGGCACCCGCATCTGGCCGACCCGGATGCCGCTCGGTTGCTGGCGCATGCCGATGATCTCGCCGATCACGTCGGGCATGGCGGCGAGCTGGTCGCAACCCTGCGCCACGGTCTCGATCACGCGCGCGCTCAGCCTGAGGCGGTCGACCATCGGCGCCGACAGACCGCCCGCCGTGGCGCGAGCGAGGTCTTTTTCGTTGTCGACCTGGAGCGCCTGCACATTGGCGCGCAGCAAGTCGGCGAGCCGGCGCAGGCAGTGGTTCCTGGCCGCCGCCGTGGCGCGGGCCATCTGGCCCGACGCGGCGCGCGCCTGCACACCCAGGGCCTGGCTGTACTCGGTCATGTCGAGCGCGTTCATGCCCGAATTTTCTCACGCGGCGCCGGTGCCGGCCGGTCCGCGCAATAACTGCAGAACAGCATCGCCAGCCGGTGCAATGCCTGCCAGCCGCTGGTGGGCCAGTCCGGCAGTTTCAGCCCCTTGACGATGCCGTCGACCTGGTGCGCCGCTAGCAGCAGCCCGGACGCCGCATCGTTGCCCAGGCGCGGCAGGACACGCTCGAACAGGCGCTCCTTGTTGCCCCAGATGCGTTGCTCGCGCAGCGCCATCGGCAGCGGGCGGCCCTGCCCCATCGCGTCCTTGACACGTTTGAGGGCGCGGATGTCTTCGCTCAGCGTGTAGTGCACCAGCACCTCGGACACGCCTTCGGCCTGCAGCCCGTCGAGCATGCGCTGCACGCGCGCGGTCTGGCCGCCCAGCACGGCTTCCGACAGCTTGAACACGTCGTAACGCGCGACGTCCAGCACCGCACTTTCAACCTGCTCGAAGCCCAGTTCGCCGGGCGCGAAAAGCAGCGCGAGTTTCTGGCATTCCTGGTGCGCCGCCAGCAGGTTGCCTTCCACCCGATCGGCGAAGAATTGCAGCGTACGTTGTCCTTCCACGCCGCCCTTGACGCGTTGGCCCTGGGTCGCCAGGCGCTGGGCCAGCCACTGCGGCAGGGCGTTGCGTTCCACCGGCTCCATGGCGATCGTCACGCCCCGGCTCTCCAGCGCGCCGAACCAGGCGCCGGTACGCGTCGCTTTGTCGAGCCGCGGCAACATGACGATCGTCAGGGTCGTGTCGTTGCCCGGAGCCAACGCCGCCAACTGCTGTAGCGCCGCGCTGCCCTCCTTGCCGGGTTTGCCGGACGGGATGCGGATCTCGACCATCTGCCTGTCGGCGAACAGGCTCAAGGAGCCGCCAGCCGCCAGCACCTCGCTCCAGTCGAAATTGGCGCCCGCCACCGTATGCACGGTGCGCTCGCTGAAACCGTTGGCGCGGGCGGCCGCCCGGATCGCGTCGGCGGCCTCCTGCACCAGCAGCGGTTCGTCGCCGTGCAACGTGTACAGGCTGCTCAGGCCACGCTGAAGGTGGTTGTGGAGTTGGCCCGCCGCGAGTTGCAT
>JANLQZ010000688.1:0-2200 GCA_031368125.1 Betaproteobacteria bacterium | reverse complement strand
GGGAACACCTGGTCCAGCACGAAGATCGGGTCCTTGGGCATGCCAATGTCGATCTTGTAGACGCTGCTGCCGAACATCGCCTGGCCCAGCCCTTCGAGGAAGTAGGCGATACCCAGTGTCGCCATCAACAGCGTAGTCCCCTCCTGGTTCACCAGATGGCGCAATACCAGGTATTCGATCAGCCACGCCACCACGCACATGACGGCCGCGGCGATCACGAATGCCGC
This sequence comes from Betaproteobacteria bacterium, assembly GCA_031368125.1. Taxonomy (GTDB): domain Bacteria; phylum Pseudomonadota; class Gammaproteobacteria; order Burkholderiales; family Burkholderiaceae_C; genus CAISIP01. The sequence goes on along the minus strand of JANLQZ010000688.1, from coordinate 1,973 downwards.
GATATTGGCCAGGAGCCGGCTCTCGATGCCGGTCCAGCGCGGAAACCATTCGGCAAACCGCGCCATCGCCAGCGCCGCGAACAGCACCATCGCACCCTGCGCAAAGTTGAACACGCCCGAGGCCTTGAAGATCAGCACGAAGCCGAGCGCCACCAGCGAATACAGCATGCCGGCCATCAGGCCACCGAGCAGTGTTTCCAGAAACGGTCCCATAGTCTTCTCAGTAAGTGGTGAAGTGGTTTTGCCGCCGGGCCGCCCCAAGGCAAAATGCGCCCCCTTCGGGGCTGAGCCCCGCGGCTCCCGCTCTGCCTGCGCAGAGCGGGACGGGGCAAAGAGCCGCCGCCTCTGGCGGTGGCACGTACAGCGAAGTACGTGCGTCATCGGCTGCTGCCGATGCCGGGGAAGTGACAAGCGTGGGGGTCATATTTTCAGTGCGTGGTGCCGAGGTAGGCGCTGATCACGTCGCGGTTGTTGCGCACTTGTTCGGGTGTGCCGTCACCGATCTTCTTGCCGTAGTCCAGCACCACGACCCGGTCCGAGATGTCCATCACCACGCCCATGTCGTGTTCGATCAGCACCACCGTGGTGCCGAATTCGTCGTTGATGTCGAGCACGAAACGGCTCATGTCCTGCTTCTCTTCCAGGTTCATGCCGGCCATCGGTTCGTCGAGCAGCAGCACCTGCGGCTCCATCGCCAGCGCCCGACCCAGGTCCACGCGTTTTTGCAGCCCGTACGGCAGCTGGCCCACGGCGGTCTTGCGGTGCGCCTGGATTTCCAGGAAGTCGATGATGTGTTCGACGAACTCGCGGTGCCGGATTTCCTCGCGTTCGGCCGGGCCGATACGCAACGCCTGCAGGAACAGGTTGCTCTTGATGCGCAGGTTGCGCCCGGTCATGATGTTGTCGATCACGCTCATGCCCTTGAACAACGCCAGGTTCTGGAACGTGCGCGCAATGCCCATGCTCGCCACCTGGTGGCTGTCCATGTGGCCGAAGGTCTGGCCCTTGAAACTGATGGTGCCCTTTTGCGGCGTGTAGACGCCGTTGATGCAGTTGAGCATCGAGCTCTTGCCCGCGCCATTGGGGCCGATGATGGCGCGGATCTCGTGCTCGCGCACATCGAACGAGATGTCCGTCAACGCGTTCACACCGCCGAAGGACAGGCTGATGTTCCGGACGTCGAGGACGACGTCGCCGATCTGTTTGCCCTTTGCGCCCGGCGCCGGCAAGGCGGCGCCCACCACTGCGCCCGGACCCGCCGCTCCCTGGGCCAGCGCGGCGCCGTGCATGGCGCGCTCGATGCTGCTCATGCTGCCGCCTTCACCGGCGCAAAGGTCTTCGCGTCGGAAATCTTCAACGTGGCGCTGACGCTGCCGGTGCGGCCGTCGTCGAACTTGACCGCGGTCTCGATGTACTGCTCGGTCTTGCCGCTATACAACGCGTCCACCAGCGGCTGGTATTTTTCGGCGATGAATCCGCGCCGCACCTTGTTGGTCCGGGTCAATTCGCCATCGTCCGCGTCGAGCTCCTTGTGCAGCACCAGGAACCGGCTGACCTGGCTACCTGCCAAAAGATCGTCTCGAGAGAGATCGGCGTTGACCTTTTCGACCGACTCCTTGATCAACTGGTAGACCTCGGGTTTCTGCGCCAGGTCGGTATAACCCGCGTACGGCAGGTTGCGGCGCTCGGCCCAGTTGCCGACCGCCTCGACGTCGATGTTGACCATCACGCACACCTTTTCGCGGCCGTCGCCATAAGCCACCACTTCCTTGATGTAGGGGAAGAACTTGAGCTTGTTTTCCACGTATTTCGGCGCGAACATGGCGCCGTCGTTGGCGCCGCCCGCGATGCGCCCGACATCCTTGACGCGGTCGATGATCTTGAGGTGGCCGTGCGCGTCCAGGAAACCGGCGTCGCTGGTGTGGTACCAGCCGTCGGCCGTGAGCACTTCGGCCGTGGCGGCCGGGTTCTTG
>JANLQZ010000661.1:0-5026 GCA_031368125.1 Betaproteobacteria bacterium | reverse complement strand
CCCAGTTGCATCCGGAACAACGGTCCGAGCGCGCGCGCCCAGCGCTCGACATCCTGGTGGATACGCGAGCGCCTGATCTGCAGCGCATTGCCCACCAGCGGCCATCCACGCGGGGCCGGAAGGTCCTTGATCTGGCGCAATGTCGTGCTGCTCATGCCGCGCATTGTGACCGCAGCCGCGGCTCGGCGCACGGCGCATCGGCGACAGCACCCGCGTTAGGCGACCAGACCGGCGCCGATGCTTCTTGACAACCCGCAACCCGTGGCACATTGATTGCCCGCCATCGGCGCCGTCGATGGCCTGGCCACTCCGCCGCAAAAACAGACTGCCTGCCGTCCAACACTGTGCAAGTCCGCGCGCCCGAATGCGCCACCGGCAAGCTCCGGGCCACGAAAAAGATTCTGCCGGCGAGGCGCGGCGCCTTGAAGCTCGCACGGCAAATCGGCGACGCCCTGGTCTGCGTCCGCCACAGATCCGACGATAGAGGCGAATTTCGCTGCACCACGGTCGAGCTGCTGGTGGAGACCGTGCGCGCGCGGCCCAGGATCGACCGGGTGGTCGGCTCGCGCATCGGCTTCGAAGAAAGGTCGCTCCAGGACATGGTCCGCGCGGCGGGTGGAACCTGGGACTACAAGGCCAAGTTGTGGCGCATCCCGCGCCGTGTTGCCGGCATCCTCAAACTGACGGACCGGATCGCCGAAGAGTAGCCGCATCTGGAATCCAGAGCTATCTACAAAGGTGTGCACGTGGCAACATGTGGCTACTGGTGGCAACATGGCGTGGTCGCCGACATTCGTTGGGCGTCACAAGCGACCTAGCATCGCCCCGATAGGCTCGCCAGTAGCGATCCGGGTTCACCTTGTGTAGAATATTGTGTAAGGAGTTACACATGGCCACCAATCTCGCTATCGATCCCGCGCTTCTTGAACGCGCCGTTGAGGTCAGCGGAGAGCGGACGAAGAAGGCTGTCGTCACGAAAGCATTGCAGGAGTTCATTGCCCGGCGCGAGCAGAAGCGGGTAGTCGAACTCATGGGCAAGCTTGAGTGGGACGACTCGTTCAACTACAAGGCTGAGCGTTCCCGGTCGTGACTCTACTTGTTGACACGAGCGTTTGGTCGCTCGCCCTGCGCCGCGATGCCTCAGCCTCTGAACCAGAAGTTCACCTACTCAAGGACGCCCTGCTGGGCGCCGATGTTGTCGTCACGACCGGGCTGGTTCTCCAAGAACTGCTTCAGGGATTCTCCGGACCGAAGTCCCACGCACAAATCATTGAGCGCTTCGCAGCGCTTCCCTTGCTACAGCCTGATCGGGAAGACCATGTTGCAGCCGCCGCCCTCCGGAACACTTGCCGCAGAGCAGGCGTCCAAGTCGGCACGATCGACGCGCTACTCGCTCAGTTGTGCATTCGGCACGATCTGACGCTCCTCAGCACTGACAACGACTTCAAACTTGCTGCCCGGCACTGCGCCCTCCGCGTGTGGGCACCAAAGCTCGGGACGCGCCGAAAGTGACGCCAAACGATTGAGGTTGGCCGCACAAAAACCGCCCGTCTTGACCTCTTCCGCTTCTTCCATACAATGTATGCATGAGGTTCGAGTGGGATCCGGCGAAAGCTGCTGGCAATGCAAGGAAGCACAAGGTCACCTTTGAGGCGGCCAAGACTGTCTTCTATGACGACTTCGCAGTGCAGTTCTTCGACGACGAGCACTCTTCAACAGAGGACAAGTTCCTGTTGTTAGGCATGAGTTCTGATGCCCGGCTACTCTTGGTTTGCCACTGCGAGCGAGAAGAAGGCGAAATAATTCGTATCATCTCTGCACGCAAAGCAACGCCCCTAGAGGCCACGTTCTACCAAGGTGAATGATATGAAGGCGCAATACGATTTCTCGAAGATGAAGTCAAGGCGCAACCCCTACGCGTCCAAGCTGAAGAAGTCCGTAACAATGCGACTCTCTGAGGACGTAGTGGAATACTTCAAGAGCATGGCAACTGAGGCTGGAGTGCCGTACCAAAGCCTAATCAATCTGTACCTTCGAGATTGCCTTGCACAAAACCGCAAAATCGAGATTAAGTGGCCGAGTGCGGCCTAACGATTAAGGATAGATCGCGCTTGCCGCGATCTGACCCTTTGTTGGCATCGAAGGCAGCGCCCGGCATGGCCAGATGCACATGGGGATGAAACTCCAGGCAGCGTGAAGGTGATCAGGAAGTAGGTGCCCGGCAGCAGCGCTTGCGTCTGGCGTTCGATCCAGCGCTGGCTCTCGAAGTGCTTGCAGTGCGGGCACCCCTGCGCCGCCGCCGCGCCTGACAAGACGGGGCACTACGAGGCTACTTTTGCGGTGTCCTCGAACCACTTGTTCTCGTCATAAAACGGCCCGGGCTTCTCGCGCAGCGCCTCGTACTTGCAGATCTCGGGCTCGGCTCCCAGCGGGATGGATAACCCGCCCCTGAAGGCCCATTCGCCACGCTCGCTGGTGATTGCCCGCACATAACTCTGGATGGCAAACGCTCGGTCGTGTCGCGATCTGTTCGCGTTGGAGCCATGCACCGTCAGCAGCCCCCACAGGGCCAGGTCGCCGGGCTCCAGTTCCAGGTTGACGACTTTTGCCGGGTCCAGGCCAGCGGCCCGCAACTCGGCCGCCTGGGTCGTGCCCTTCATGATCGGGCCGTCGTCGGACAGCCCGAGGTAACCGAGCTTGTGGCTGTCGGGGAACACCTGCAGGCAGCCGTTGTCGGTCGTCGCCGGGTCGATCGCCAGCCCGGTGTTGATATAGGACGTCATCAGGTCGGTGTAGGCCTCGGGGCGGTCGCGAAAACGCAGGTCCTGGTGGAAGCGGTAGCCGCTGCGCCGCGTGGCGCCGGGCGGTTTCCAGTGGATCTGCTGGGCCACCTGCTTGATGTCGGGCCCAAGCAGCGGCTCCATCACCGCCAGCACGCGCGGGTCGCGCCGGATCTGCTCGAACAAGGGGCTGATCCAGGCCACCCAGTGCGCCTGCAGCACATAGCGCTGGCCGGCAAAGGACTCGGGCAGGATTTCGAACAACAGGTTCTTGTGCCGCCAGGTGGCGTGGTGCTGCAGGCCTTCGGCGTAGATGCGCTGCGACTCGGCCTGGATGGCGCGCATTTCTTCTTTGCCGAACACGCCACGCGCGACCGCGTAGCCGTGCTCCCAATAATGGTCGACGTAGTCGTGGTGCTCGGTAGGCGGGCTGGTACCCATGTGGACCTCCCTGGACGGCCAGGTGGAACGCGCCCGAATTACCCGCGGCCGGGTTCGCGCACGATGGCGGGGTCGAACGGCGTGCGGCTGAACACCTCGCGCAGCATGGGCGCGAAATGCGCCAGCGGCTGGCTCGGGTAGGCGGGGTCGAATGCCGACTGGTCGTAACGCTCGCAAAAGCGCCAGCATGCGTCGTACCACGGGTGGTCCTTGTAGGCCAGGTAACCGTTCGGGTCGCGGCCGTAGTGCTGCGCGTAGTACTTCATCTGGAACAGGCCGTGCATTTCGACGATCCAGGTCACCTCGGCGCGCACATAGGGGCGCAGGATGGCGGCCGCGAACTGGGAATGGTTTTCGGGCGCCAGCTCGTCACCGAGGTCGTGCACCAGGGCGGCGACGATGGTTTCCAGATCCGCCCCGTCGGCCTCGGCACGCGAGGCGCTTTGCAGCGAATGCTCGAGCCGGCTGACCTGGTAACCCTGGATCGAGTCCCCCAGGCGCTCCAGCGCCAGCAGCAGGCGGTCCGGCAGGGCGCGGATGTACGCGGTTTCGAGCCCGTGCAGGAACTGGTATTCCTGCGCCGTGCCGTCCTTCATCTGGATGAACTCGACTGTCTGCATGGGACGCACCCCTCAGTTGCCGGCCTGCGAAAAACGCCGCTTCAGCACCCGGTAGATGCTGCGCGGGCCGTCGCGGTCAATATAGCAGCCCTGCAACTGGCGGTGGCCCTCGGACGGGTCGAAGGCCGTGCGCCCGTGCAGCACCCGGTTGTTGTCGAAGATCATCAGCTGGCCGGGTTCAAGCTTGAAACGCAGCTCATAAGCCGGGTCCTCGAACAGGATGCCAAGGCGCTTGCGCGCGCGGTGGTAACGCCGAGTGTCGGCGTCGGACATGAGCGGGATGTCGTCCAGGCGCGGGCTGTAGTGCACACCGGTCATCTGGCCGGCGGCGTCGACCTCGATCATCGGTTTGACCGACACCAGCTGGGTGTTCGCATCGCGGTATTCGAAACGCACCGGGACCTTGCCCAGCAGGGCAAAACCGTCCGAGTCTTCGCGCTGCAGTTGTTCGGCCACGGCCAGGCTGTCGACCAGCGTGGAGAATCCGCCCGATGTCTCGTTCTGCAGGCAATGCAGCAGCTGCAGGCCCGGCACCGGCGTGCGGTAGGGGTTGTCGGTATGGGGCCCCAGCGCGATTGGCCGGTAGGCCAGGTCGGTCGACTCCGGACGCGAATAGACCTCGAAATAGTTGCCGAAGTTGGTGTCGCGCACATAACCGAAACGCCGTGCGATGCCGATGATCGAGTCGGCCTGCGTGGGTGTGTCGTGGATCAGCACGAAACCGAGCTCGATCAGGTCCTTGACAGCCCGGTACAAGACCTCATCGCGCGCCAGCTCCGGCCACTGGTAGACCGGCTGGGGCGCGAGGTCCGATTGCCAGGGACGCGCGGGCGGACAACCTTCGTGTAATTCGACGCCGTCGATCAGGTCCCGCGGGTCGTACAGGCAGCGGAATCCGTCGCTGAAGGACAGCTCCAGCATGTCGCCTGCGTGCCGCGCCCCGGTAAGTTCGAGGTCGTCCGGCAGCAGGTGCGGGTTGACCAGGCGCTGCCCCGTGATGCCGTCGCGCTCGGAGGGGTCGGGGCTGCGCGCGCGCAGCCACAACGCCGGCAATGGCGTGTCGCCCCGGTGGTCCCGCAACACGGCGACGGGCGCCCGGGCGCCGTCCACGATTCGAATCTCAGGCATTGCCCGCACTCCCTCTTGATGAAAAACTCAACTTCAAAATGACCCGGCCAAGTGTCA
>JANLQZ010000655.1:0-2264 GCA_031368125.1 Betaproteobacteria bacterium | reverse complement strand
TTCGTGTTCGTTGTCTATGCGCTGGTGGGTGATCCGCAGGCGATGCTGCCGCAGTCGGAGTCGGTGGCAGCGGGCCCGGCGGGCGAGGTGTCGATGGCGCAGATCGAATCCATGGTGGAGAAACTGGCGCAGCGCCTGGAGACCAAGACCACCGCCGAGGCCGGCGACGACAAGGCCTGGACCATGCTGGCGCGGTCGTTCGCCGCATTGCAGCGTTACCCCGAAGCCAGCCGCGCCTACGGCCGGGCGCGCGCCTTGTCCCCCGACGATGCCCAGTTGCTGGCCGACCATGCCGACGTGCTCGCGATGCTGCAGGGCCAGAGTGTGCGGGGCGAACCACGCAAGCTGATCGACCGCGCGCTGCAACTCGACCCGAAGAACCTCAAGGCACTGGCGCTGGCCGGCAGCGCGGCGTTCGAGTTGAAGGACTATGCGGCGGCGCTGAAATACTGGGGCGAGGCCCGGCAGGTCGCGCCCGCCGGCAGCGAGTTCGCCGCCGGCCTGGAAAGCAGCATGCAGCAGGCGCGCGAGGCCGCCGCGGGTGGCGCACCGGCCGGCAGCGCCGCAACGACAGCTGCTGTGGCGCCGACGCCGGGCCAGGCCTTGTCGATGCCCCAGCCGGTTGCCCCCGGGGCGGCCACCCACGGTGTGGTGCGACTCGACGGCGCGCTGGCGGCCAAGGTGGCGCCGGGCGACACCGTGTTCGTGTTCGCGCGCGCCGCGCAGGGCCCGCGCATGCCGCTGGCCATCATCAAACGCAAGGCCGGTGATTTGCCGCTCGCCTTCTCGCTCGACGACAGTAGCGCGATGTCGCCCGAGCTCAAGTTGTCCAGGTTCCCCAGCGTCGTGATCGGCGCACGTATATCGCGCTCGGGCGACGCGATGCCGCGCAGTGGCGACCTGGTGGGCCAGGTCGGGCCGGTCGACACCGGGTCCGGCAATTTGGTGATCGTGATCGACGGCGTCCAGCCCTGAGCGCCTGCAACTATTTCCTCTGCGCCGTGCCACCGCTTTGATGCGCCATGAAACGATTGCCACCACTCAACGCGCTGCGGGCCTTCGATGCCGCCGTGCGCACCGGCAGTTTCACGCGCGCCGGCGAAGCGCTGCACGTGACCCAGGGCGCCGTCAGCCGCCAGATCAAGCAGCTCGAAGACTGGCTCGGCAAGGCGGTTTTCGTGCGCCACTACCAGGGCCTGATCCTCACGCCGGCCGGCAGCGTGATGGCCAAGAGCCTGGACAGCGCCTTCGGGACGATCCAGAACGCGGTGCACCAGATCCAGCAACTCAGCGCGCGCCAGCGCATCTCGGTCAACGTCCCCGAGACGTTCGCGTCGCGCTGGCTGGCGCCGCGCCTGCGTGCGTTTCACGGCCGCCACCCGGACATCGACCTGTCCATCACCACCAGCAGCGTCGGCAGCGTGCGCGAGGCGCAACAATACGACTGCCTGGTGATGTTCCTGGACGAGCCGTGGGCCAAGGGCGACTGCCGTCTATTGCGCCAGGAGCAGCACATCGCGGTGGCGAGCCCCGAGTTGTGGCAGGACGGCATGCCGCCGAGTCTGTCGACCACCACCCTGCTGCATGTGTTGTCCGGCACCCGGCGGTTGCCGATCTGGGAGAACTGGTTTGCGTCGCTGGGCATCCGCTCCATCGATCCGCGACCCGGCATCGCCTTCTCGACCATGGACCAGGCGATCAACGCGGCCGTGTCCGGTGCCGGGGTCGCCGTGGTCGACGCCCCGATGGTCGAGCGTGACCTGGCCGAGCAACGCCTGCGCCGCCTCGACGCGCACGAGTTGACGGGCAGTTACGGCTACTGGTTTGTCGAGCCGCGCGAACGCGGTCAACGTAACCCGGCCCACGGTGCCGTGGTCGCGTTGTTCCAGAACTGGCTGCTCGAGCTCAGCCGGGGCAGCGGGCTGAACGACAAGACCGGCCGGCTGCCGCCGCCATAGACCTCGGTGGTGGCGCCGCCCGCGCCACCGGCTTGACCGGTCTGCGGTCGCGCGCGACGCCGCGCACGCCGGATGACCGCAGGGGCGCAGCGCGGTGTACATTGCGCGAGGACCACCTGACGGTCGCTTCGACCCAACCCCCTGTACACCAAGGAGTTCCCATGTTCATTCGCCCTGCACGTTACGCGTTGTTCGCCGCCACCGGGCTCGGTGCGGCCGCCGCCATCCTGGTCGGCCTGTTCGGCCTGCAGTCGGGCCGGGCCGATGCGCAGGGCATCATGTCGGCGCCGGCGTGCCAGTGTTCCG
>JANLQZ010000652.1:0-2455 GCA_031368125.1 Betaproteobacteria bacterium | reverse complement strand
TTTCCACCCGCCGATGATCGCGTTGTGCTTCGACAGCATGGCGATCGCTTTGACGCACCTGGCCACGGCCTCGGTGCAGCGCCTGATCAAGCTGCAGAACCCGGCATTGAGTGGTCTGCCCAAGTACCTGTCGCCCGTGGGTGGTGCCAGCGTGGGCTTCAATGCGCTGCAAAAGACGGCTGCCGCCCTGCATGCCGAGATCCGGCTCAAGGCCACCCCTGCCAGCCTCGACGCGGTGGTCGTGTCCGACACGGTCGAGGACCACGCCACGCATGCCCTGTTGTGTGTGCGCAAGCTCGACGAGCAGATGCGGCTGCTGCGCTGCCTGGTGGCGGTAGAGGCGCTGGTCGCCGCGCAGGCGGTCGATCTGCGTGCTGCCGCCGCGCTGGGCGCGGGCACGCAGCGGGTGTTCGATGCGGTGCGATCCGTGGTGCCGCCGCTACACGCCGACAGGCCCTGTGGTCCGGACGCGATGGCGGTCAGTGGCAGGCTTTTCTCCGCCGACGTCTACCTGGCGCTGCGTGCCGCCGTGGCGGATGGCGTGGCCGGGCACGCGCTGCGTGGCTTGTAACGCGGCGCCGTGACCGGCAGTCACCCTGGACGCGGCGGTTGGACGCGCCCGGGCGGGCCGCTAAGATGCCGCTTGTGAGTGCCGCCGCCCGTGTCAGACCAGACGACTTCTTCACGTCCGACGAATGGCGCGTCCTGTCCGGGCGCTCGTCGTGGCGGTCCTGGCTGCCGCTGGTGACCCGGCTGCGCAACATCTCCGAACACGCCCTGGTGGCGCAGAACGAGCCCGATCCGCTGCGCCATGCCCGCACCACGCACGCCAACTGGTTCGAGCGCATGCTGGTCGCTCCGTACTGGGTCAACTACCACTGCGAGCACCACATGTTCACGCAGATCGCCTGCTGGAACCTGCCGCTGGCGCACCGGATTCTCAAACGCAAAGGCGTGACGGCAGGTATGGAGGTCCAGCCGGGTTATCTGCGCGTGCTCGCGCTGGCATCGTCGACCTGACCGCGGCCGGAACCGGCAGCCGGTGCCAGTGGGGTGAAAGTAATTCCACGGGTTTTCCGGCGTGGCCGGGCGGCGTGCCGAAGTACTCCGCTGCTCCGGCGGCAAATGGTTCCTGGATTGGGGAGGACAACATGTTTGCAGGTCACATTGGCGCCGCGCTGGTCATTGCCCGAGTCGAAACACGGCTCAACCTGGGTATTTTTATTTTTGCCGCGTTGCTGCTGGATGTCTTGCTCTGGATCTTTGTGTTGGCCGGCTGGGAAACGGTGACCATCCGACCCGACTTTGGTGTGACCCATCAGCCGGCGTTCGTCTTCCCGTATTCCCATGGGTTGCTGGCGAGCGTCGCGTGGGCGATGCTAGCCGGCGCCACCGTCCTGGTTGCCCGTCCAGGCCGGGACATCAAGACGTTGCGTGCCGCCGTGCTGGTCGGGGCGGCGGTTTTTTCGCACTGGCTGCTGGATGCGCTGGTGCATGTGCCCGAATTGCCTCTGGTGGGGATCGACTCGGCCAAGGTGGGCCTGGGCCTGTGGCAAGACATGCCTGTGGCGCTGGCGGTCGAAGCCCTGATCGTGGTGGCGGGTCTCGGCATCTTCATACCCGGCGCGCGCCTTTCGCGCAATGGGAAACTGTGGCTCACGACCTTGTCCCTCGTGTTGCTGGCCTTCACCGTGGCAGGCTTGACCATCGCGCCAGCGCCGCCGTCGGCAACGGCCATGGCTGCAAGTTCGCTGGTGACGATCCTCGTGGTCGGCGTCGTTGCCTGCTGGATCGGTGCCGCGGTGGAAAAGACCCAGCCACATGCATATGCACCCCAACGTAAGAACAGCCGCGTCTGAAACGACCCAGCGCCATGCCAGACCCTTCGAGTTCGACCCAGCTGATTGCCGCCCCGCCGGCCTGGCGGGTCCTGAGCGACCGGATCACGGGCGCCGACCTGATCGCGTTGCCCAGCCATGTGCAGCGCGATCTGCAGCGCCAGCGCCAGCGCAATGAAATCCTTGCCGGCTGGGTGCAGGCCGCTCTGGTGTTGACCTTCGCGTTGTTCTACAGTTTTTCGCGCAAGACCTTTCCCGCCGACGTGATGCTGCACCCGGTGCCGTGGGCGTTGGGCGTGTACGGGGCCTTCACGGCCGTGCGCCTGCGGCTGGCCTACCGCGACCGCCTGGGCCACTGGATGCTGATGTGTTCGGTGGTGGTGGACATCAGCGTGCTGATGGTCACCATCTGGAGTTTTCATATCCAGTACGGGCAGGTGGCGGCCTTCTACCTCAAGGCGCCCACGCTGCTGTACGTGTTCATCTTCATCGCGCTGCGCGCGCTCAGCCTGTCGCCGGTCTACGTCATCTTCGCCGGCATCTGCGCGGCGCTCGGCTGGCTGGTGCTGCTCGCGCTGGCGATCCGCGCGCCGGGCGGCCACTTGCTGATCACGCAG
>JANLQZ010000645.1:0-11382 GCA_031368125.1 Betaproteobacteria bacterium | reverse complement strand
GTTCCCGCTGGTCGCGCTGCCCGGCATCGGCCAGATGCCGGCTGCCGGCGACGACGAGCACGAGGAAGCGCGGATTTTCTATGTGGCGGCGACCAGGGCGACGCAGCGGCTGGTGATCACGGTGAGCGGCGAGGGGGCGTTTGGCAGGCGGTTGGGGTGCTGAAGCGTGCGCTGCGCTTCTGGCCATGGCAGTCGCCAGCCCGGATTTGGTGCCAGAGAGCCATCACCGCCTGCAACCCCGGGGCCGGTCAAACCTGTGGCAAGTATTTTTCGAGCAGTTCCTGTACCGCATCGGCCTGCAACGCATCCCGGCGGCGCTTGATGGCCTCGCGCTCCGGTTGGTCAGCCAGCCAGCGCTTGAATGCCACAAACGTGACGGGGTTCACAGTTGTCATCCGTGCCATGGCGCCATTGCTGGCCACGATGACGGCCGAGAAGGTGGGCGAATCCAGCAGCAGGTTGGCCCGGCGGGCCTGAACAACCCAGAAATCATCGTCCTCTGCGCTGAGCTTGATGGGGTGCGGGTCGTCACCAGCGCGCTCGCGGCGGATGATGTCCACCTCGAAACCGTCTTTGTTGACGGCGGTGTATTTCTGGCTCTTGCGGATGCGGAACGTGTTGTCGACCTTCTTCAGCACGCCCAGCATGGAGCTGTCGACGCGTGCCAATTGCGTGGAAAAGGTGATGCGCTTGCGGGTGTCCCATAACAAGTCCATGTCCCGCGTGGCGAGGACCTCGGCGTCCAGCCGCACCCCGGCCACGGCCTCATAGGCATACAGCGCGTGCGTGCCGATCACGCGGAAATGTTCACCCAGTTGCGTGCTGGCCAGTCGGCCCAGCAGCGATACGACGAGCGGGTCCACCCGGCCCACCCGCAAGGCCCGGTTGAGTCGTTGTTGTTGCACCAGTGCCGCCCGCAGGCCGGCCATGCGCTCCGCGCTTTCCTGCTTTCTCCGGGTGAATCTTGCGTAGATCGCCTCGGTTTCTGGGGCGCGCGCACCGAGGCTCGTCTCGGCCCCCGCCGGAGTGGTTCGCACCAGGTATTTGGCGTCTGGCGCGGTTGGCGGGCCAGCGTGCCAATACATGCCGCCACGCACCTGGGCGGCCTCCGCAACGGCTTCTTCCAGGGCTTCGAAGACTGCAACGGAGTCGATGTATTGCCGCGATACGGACGCGCTGGTTACCAGCATTTCGGTATGCCACTCATTTTTGTAAATATATACCGAATAACTTTACGTATCAATATCTTAACTATGACTTGAAAGACCTATATTGACCCAATACGCGGCTGGTGTCCGGTCCGATGTCGGCGCGCCAGGCTGGAGCCGCCGCGCCGGTGCCAGCCCGTTGTCCAATGCGTCCGGCCTGTTACCTGCGCTGGCCAAGAAAGGCGTCGATCGCGGCAACCAGATCCGCCTCGCGCCCGGTGTAGTGGTGGTCGGCGCCGGCCACCACCACCTGGCGCGATCCGTTGGATTGGTTGAGGGCGAACCTGCGCCGCGCGGCGGCGCCTAGCACCGGGGCCACGTCCTGCTCGCCGTACACGTCCAGGATCGGCAGCACATAACTGCGCATGGTCCATGAATAACCGCCCGTGAGCCCGAGCACGATCCAGGCCGTGTAGGGCGTGGAACGGTGGGCCCGGTCAAGGTATTCGTTGGCCATCCAGGCCCCCACGCTGTGCGACAGCAGCACCACGTTGGCGTGGCCGCGCGCGCGCAGCCAGTCGGCGGCGCTGGCCATGCGGTCCGCCGCGTCCGGGAACACTTTCGGGTAATAGTCGTCGGCCTGCGCCTCCTTGGCCAGTACCGGCATCTGGATCGCAAGCGTGGTGTATCCCAGGTCGGCCAACCTCGTGCGCAGGATGCCGATGACACCGAAGTCGGGATGCACACCCACCCCGTGCACCAGCACGATCGCCGGCTTCGGCCCCTTGGCAACGGTGTAGAGCGCGAGAAAGTCGCGCCCCGAAGCGGCCGGGATCCGCACCGCATCACCGACGACCACGCTCGGGACGATCTCGTCGGCCCAACGCTGCTCGCGTGCAAGGTCCTGCGCATGGGCGGACGTCATGCCGAGCGCAAAGGCAAGACCCATAACCAGCAGCAGTTTCATGGCGCACCTCAGGCCGGAGTCCGGAGCAACGATCTTAGTCGCGGGCCGGTCCAGCAGCCACCACAAGGCGCCAGCGGCGAACGGTGCCGCGCCACCGGGCGTGCTCTACTTCTCGCTGTCCGGATGCGCCATCCGTATCGCGTCGCAGCGCGTGCCGGCATACTGCGCGCATCTTCGTCCCCTTGCCGCCACTCCACACCATGTCCGCTGAACAACGCCTGAAACAACTGGGCATCGTGCTGCCTGCCCCATTGCAACTGCCGCCCGGAGCGCGGCTGCCGTTCGTGCCGGTGCGCCTGCGCGGCAACCATGCCTACATCTCGGGCCATGGCCCGCTGGATGCCAACGGCAAGCTCGCCGGCCCGTTCGGCAAGGTCGGTACCGACGTCACACCCGAGCAAGCCTATACCGCGGCGCGCCTGACCATGCTGGCCATGCTGGCCGACCTGAAAACCGCGCTCGGCAGCCTGGACCGTGTCACGGCCTGGCTCAAGCTGCTCGGTATGGTCAACGCTGCGGCGGGTTTCAACGCCATGCCGGGTGTGGTCAACGGCGCCTCGGACCTGCTGCTCGACTTGTTCGGTCCCGACATCGGCGCCCATGCGCGCTCGGCCATCGGCGTCGCCGAACTGCCCTGGAACATCCCGGTCGAGCTCGAAGCGGAACTCGAAATCGCCTGAGGCGCCAGCGACCGCGGGCGCGCGACCGACCGACCCGCTACAGTAGGTGGAATGACACAGCGTCTTACGCCGGGCACCGCCCTGCTGCTCACCGTGCCGCCGCTGTTATGGGCCGGTAATGCCATCGTCGGCCGGCTGGTGCAGCAGCTGATTCCCCCGGTCACGCTGAATTTCTTTCGCTGGGTGCTCGCGTGCGCCATCCTGCTGCCGCTGGCCGGCTGGGTGCTGCGGCCCGCCAGCGGCATGTGGGCGCACTGGCGGCGCTTCGGGGTGTTGGCATTGCTCGGCGTGGGTTGTTACAACGCGCTGCAGTACCTGGCGCTGCAGACCTCCACGCCGCTGAACGTGACGCTGGTGGCCGCCAGCATGCCGTTGTGGACACTGGCGCTGGGTGCGCTGTTTTTCGGCGCCAGGGTGTCACGCCGGCAACTGCTGGGCGCGTTGTTGTCGATGGCCGGCGTGGCGGTGGTGCTTTCGCGCGGGCAGTGGACGCAGCTGCTGCAACTGCGCCTGGTGGCGGGTGACGGCTTCATCCTGCTCGCCACCCTGTGTTGGGCCCTGTACAGCTGGCTGCTGTCGCGCCCCGACGAGCCGCAAGCCATCCGCACCGACTGGGCCGCTTTCCTGCTGGCGCAGGTTGTCTTCGGCCTCGGTTGGTCGGGCCTGTTCGCCGGTGCCGAGTGGGCACTCACCGACGCCCACATCCGGTGGGGCTGGCCTTTGGTGGTTGCCCTGCTGTACGTCGCCATCGGTCCGGCCGTGCTGGCCTACCGCTGCTGGGGTATAGGCATACAGCGCGCGGGACCGGCCGTGGCGGGATTCTTTTCCAACCTCACGCCGCTGTTCGCGGCGCTGATGTCGGCCTCCTTTCTGGGCGACCCGCCCAAGGCCTACCACGCGCTGGCCTTCGTGCTGATCGTCGGCGGCATCGTGGTGTCGGCGCGGAAATGAAAGCGGGCCCGACCCGCAATCCATGGATCCCGGAGCGAGTCCGGGATGACAAGCGCCTGACGATGTTGGTTGTCATTGCGGCTCCGGATCGAGTCCGGGGTTGCAGCACCCGCAATCCATGGTTCCCGGGGCGAGCCCGGGATCATCCGTCCGGTCCGGGATGGCGGTCGTCCGGTCCGGGATGGCAGTCGTTGTGTCCGGGATGACGGTCGTTGTGTCCGGGGCGGCACCCGCTCGGGGCGGGATCGCAATCGCGAATCTGGTCCGACGGCGGGCTTGGTCAGTCAAGGGTCAAGGGGCACCTCGATTGGCCAGCGCAGGCGGCGGGGCGAGCGGCGAAACACAATACGGCTGAATAAAATGCATTTCATGTCGTTTTTTGACTTTTTTGCACCTAATCTTCGTGCATGGACAAATTCAAACAACTCGAATCTTTTGTATCGGTGGCGGCCCGCGGCAGTCTGACCGCCGCTGCATTGGCCGAAGGTGTGGCGCCAGCCATCATGGGGCGCCGACTCGATGCGCTGGAGGAGCGTCTCGGAGTCAAGTTGCTTGTGCGTACCACCAGACGCATCAGCCTGACCCACGAGGGCAGCGCTTTTCTCGAGGATTGCCAGCGCCTGCTGACTGATTTCGCCAATGCCGAAGCGAGCGTTTCCGCAGGTGGTGTGAAAGCCAGTGGTCACTTACGCATCACGGCGCCGGCTGGTTTCGGACGCCGGCACGTGGCGCCGCTGGTGCCGCGTTTCCGCGACCTGCATGGCGACGTGACGATTTCGCTCAATCTCAGCGACCGTGTGATCGACATTGCCGGTGAGGCCTACGACTGCGCGGTGCGTGTGGGTGACATGGCCGACTCCTCGCTGGTCAGCCTGCGTCTGGCAGACAACCGGCGCTTGTGTGTGGCGACACCCAAATATCTACAGCAGCATGGCACGCCGCAGCACCCGACCGAGCTGGCGCGTTTCGACTGCCTGGCCCTGTCGAGTGACGCTTCCCAGACCAGAGGCTGGGCGTTCAAGGTGCCGAAGGAGACGACCGATGCGTCGGTGGGCTCCGCAGCAGCGGGCGAGCGTAACGACCACGGGGTGATCCATCTCAAGCCGGTCGGGCCACTGGACTGTTCCGACGGGCAGGTGCTGCACGACTGGTGCCTGGCCGGCTACGGCATCGCCTGGCGCAGCAGCTGGGAGGTCGAGGCCGAAATCGCGTCGGGCCGGCTGGTGGCGGTGCTGCAGCAATTTGCCGCGCCACCCAGCGGAATCTACGCCGTGTTTCCGCAGCGCAAACACCTGCCGTTGCGTGTGCGCTTGTGGATCGATTTCCTCAAGCACCACTACGGACGCCCCGGATACTGGCAGGCCTGAGAGGCCTGCCGCCTGGTCAGCTTACTTCTTGAGGCATTCGCTCATGAATTTCTTGCGCTCGTCGCCCGTCTTGCCAGTGGCCTCGGCATTGCAGGCTTTCATCTTGCTTTGCTGTGGGCTTGGCTTCTTGGCGCTCAGGCAGGTCTTCATGAACGCCTTGCGCTCGTCGCCTTTCTTGTCAGCGGCGTCCTTGTTGCACATGGCCATTTTGGTTTGTTGCGGCGTCTTGGCCTTGTCCTGGGCGTGCGCGGCTCCGAACGAAAGTGCGAGGCCGATGGCGACCAGGCTAAGCAGATTTTTCATGGTATTTCCTGATATGAAGGTAGTTGGGAAGAACCCCGGGCGGGATTCCAACACACAACGGGCGCCCCGGCAATCCCGCTGACGACCGGCGCCTAAAATCATGCCATGTTGATCGTAAAAAATGAGCTGCTCGAGGCCCTGCGCGCCATTGTGGACGGTTTGTCGGCGGGTTCGGGCGCAAAACTCCAGTTCGAGTCGCCCAAAGTGGCGGCACACGGCGACCTCGCCACCACGGTCGCGATGCAGCTTGCCAAACCGCTGCAAAGCAATCCGCGCCAGCTGGCCGAAACGATACGCGCCGCATTGCTGCGTACACCCGCATTCTGCGAGTGGGTGGCCGGAATCGACATCGCCGGCCCGGGATTCATCAATATCCAGCTCAAACCCGAAGCCAAGCAGCAGGTGGTGCGCGAGGTACTGTCGGCGCGCGGCGGCTTTGGCCACCAGGCGCCGCGTGGCCAGCACATGCTGGTGGAGTTTGTGTCTGCCAACCCGACCGGCCCGCTGCATGTCGGCCATGGGCGCCAGGCGGCACTGGGCGACGCAATCTGCAACCTCAGCGCCACGCAGGGGTGGGACGTGTACCGCGAGTTCTATTACAACGATGCCGGGGTGCAGATTGCGACGCTGGCCCAGAGCACGCAGTTGCGGGCACGCGGCTTCAAGCCGGGCGACCCCGAGTGGCCCGAAGCTGCGTATAACGGGGACTACATCGCCGATATCGCGGCCGACTTTCTGGCCGGCAAGACGGTGCGTTCCGACGATCGGGAGTTCACCGGCAACGGCGACGTGGAGGACCTCGACGCGATCCGCCAATTTGCCGTTGCTTATCTGCGCCACGAGCAGGATCTGGATCTGCAGGCCTTTGCGGTGCACTTCGACAACTACTACCTGGAGTCCAGCTTGTACAGCAGCGGCAAGGTCGACGCCACGGTAAAACGGCTGCAAGACGCCGGCAAGACCTTCGCGCAGGACGGCGCCTTGTGGCTGCGCTCGACCGATTACGGCGACGACAAGGACCGGGTGATGCGCAAGAGCGACGGCAGATACACCTACTTCGTGCCGGATGTGGCCTACCACATCACCAAGTGGGAGCGCGGGTTCGTCAAGGTGGTCAACATCCAGGGCACCGACCACCACGGCACGATCGCGCGCGTACGCGCCGGGCTGCAGGCCGCCAACGTGGGAATTCCGCCCGGTTACCCGGAGTATGTCCTGCACACCATGGTGCGTGTCATGCGTGGTGGCGTGGAGGTGAAGATCTCCAAGCGCTCCGGCTCCTACGTGACCTTGCGCGACCTGATCGAATGGACCAGCAAGGACGCGGTGCGCTTTTTCCTGCTCAGCCGCAAGCCCGATACCGAGTACGTGTTCGATGTCGACCTGGCGCTGGCACAGAATAACGACAACCCGGTGTACTACGTGCAGTATGCGCATGCCCGGATCTGTTCGGTGCTGGCCAGCTGGGGCGGGGAGGTGGCGGCGCTCGAGCGTGTGCCGCTGGATGTGCTGCACAGTCCGCCGGCGCTCGGCCTGATGCTTGCGCTGGCGAAATTCCCGGACATGCTGACCGCCGCCGCCCAGGATTTCGCGCCGCACGACGTCACCTTCTACCTGCGCGACCTCGCCGCCTGTTACCACAGTTACTATGATGCCGAGCGGATACTGGTGGACGATGCACCGGTGCGGCTGGCCAGGCTGGCGCTGGTTGCCGCCACGGCCCAGGTGCTGCGCAATGGCCTGGCTGTGTTGGGCGTCGGCGCACCGCAAAAAATGTAATCCGCTCAAAGCGGCAACCGGGAAATCCATGGAAATTGTTGACAAGGGCAGGGCATGAAGCAGCAGCGCGGGGGAACCTTCGTCGGATTGGTCATGGGCATCGTCATTGGCCTGGGCGCGGCGCTGGCGGTGGCGGTCTACGTGACCAAGGTTCCGGTTCCGTTTGTGAACAAGGGTCAGACCCGTTCCAGCGACCAGGACGCGGCCGAGGCCAAGAAGAACAAGGACTGGGACCCGAACGCACCGCTGTACGGCAAGAATCCGGCCAAGCCCGCCGCGGCGGCGCCAACAGCGGCGGAGCCGGCGCCGGGCAGCGCCAAGCCTGCCGTGCCGGCCGCCGCGGTCGAGGCCAGGCCGGACCCCAAACCGGTGCCCAAGTCCACGGCGTCGGCCGATCCCCTGGGCGATTTGGCCAAGGCGCGTTCATCCGCAACGGCAGTTGACCCGTTCTCTTATTTCGTGCAGGTCGGCGCCTATCGGACAGCCGACGACGCCGAGGGCCAGCGTGCCAAGCTGTCGCTGGGGGGCATCGAAGCGCGGGTATCGGAGCGCGAGCAATCCGGACGGACGGTATACCGGGTGCGCGTCGGCCCCTTCGACAAGCGCGACGATGCCGACAAGACCAAGGAAAAACTCGAGTCGCTGGGAATGGAAGCAGCACTGGTGCGGGTGCAGCGCTGAACTTTTGGGGGCCGGGCATGTCGGACTGCCAGCCTGTTCGCAAGTTGTCAAGGAGTCGAAAACAATGAAACGTCGTGATTTTTCTGTCGCCGCAGCATCGGCCGCCCTGCTGGGCCAGGGGCTTGTGGCGGTGGCGCAGGCACAGGTCGCCAAGCCGGAATCGGGCGCCGATTATCTGGTGCTGGACAAACGCGCTCCGGTGGAAGCCCCCGCCGGCAAGATCGAGGTGGTCGAGTTCTTCTGGTACAACTGCCCGCACTGCAATGCCTTCGAGCCAACGCTGGACGCCTGGGTGAAGCGGGTTCCCAAGGACGTGTCGGTGCGGCGTGTTCCGGTCGGATTCCGGGACGAGTTCGTCCCGCAGCAGCGGCTTTTCTACACCCTCGAGGCGATGGACCTGGTCGACAAGCTGCATGCCAAGGTCTTTGCCGCGATCCACGCCGAAAAGATTCCGCTGGCCAAGGGCAACGATATTGCCGACTGGGTCGCCAAGCAGGGCGTGGACAAGGCGAAGTTCCAGGAGCAGTTCAACTCGTTTTCGGTCGCCACCAAAGCCACCCGCGCGACCCAGTTGCAGAACCTGTACAAGGTCGCGGGCGTGCCGGCGCTCGGTGTGGCCGGGCGCTTCTACACCGACGGTGAGCTGGCCAAGAGCATGCTGCGGGCGCTGCAGATCGCCGACTATCTGGCAGCCGAGGTGCGCGCCGGCCGCTGACTGGCCGGATGCGGCGCGGCATGGGGTCGCCGACGCGACACGCCCGCCCATGGCGCTTGGGGGTTTGCTCTGACCCGGCAAGATGCCGGCGCGTGCCCGGGGCGACCCAAGGTCCGGCGCCGATTTCCCGCAAGCCGAGGGCTGTCGCAAGCATCGACACAGCCTGGCCAGCGGGCCCGCCCGCTGGCCGATGGAACACCTCGTTGGTGCGGCCCCGGCGCGCGAGACCGGTCACCGCGTGACCGAAGGCTACAATCAAACAGCAGTAGCTGACAGCAAGATTCGTGCCTTTATGAAACCCTTAATTTTTCAGATTTCCATCCTGCTGGCATGCGTCCTGCTGGCCGGCCCCGCCACGGCCGAAAAGGCCGACCGCAACAAGCCCATGAACATCGAGGCCGACGCCTTGCGTTACGACGATGTCAAGCAAACCAGCGTTTTCACGGGCCGGGTGGTCGTGACCAAGGGCACCATGACCATCCGGGGCGCGCAACTCGACGTGCGCCAGGACCCGGAAGGCAACCAGTTCGGCGTCATGAAGGCCGAGCCCGGGAAGCTGGCGTTTTTCAGGCAAAAGCGCGATACCCGGCCGGGTGCCGGGGACGAGTTCATGGAGGGCGAGGGCGAGGTGATCGATTACGACGGCAAAGCCGACGTGGTGCGTTTCCTGCAGCGTGCGCAATTGCGCCGTTACCTCGGCAACACGCTCAATGACGAGATGAGCGGCGTCGTGATCGTGTACGACAACAGCACCAGCGTGCTGACGGTCGACGGTGGTCCGACCAAACCTGGTGCCGAAGGCGCCGCCCCACGCGTTCGCGCGATGCTGAC
Organism: Betaproteobacteria bacterium; assembly: GCA_031368125.1. Classification (GTDB taxonomy): domain Bacteria; phylum Pseudomonadota; class Gammaproteobacteria; order Burkholderiales; family Burkholderiaceae_C; genus CAISIP01. Next base: position 1,960 of record JANLQZ010000645.1, on the reverse strand, counting down.
GCCGCGTGTCGACGAGTCGCGTCCGACCGGTGCCGGTGCGGCGGTCCGGCCGGCGCCCGCCGCGTCGGCGCCCGCGCCGGTGTTGCGAAGCTCCACCAGCCTGGGCGGAGTCAAGAAGTGAATGGCGCCGTGGTGATGGAGGCGCCGCTCCCGGTGTCGACGGCGCCGGCACCGGGCGGTCAGGCGCCGCCATCGGGCACGGGCAGCCGCCTGGAGGCGCGCCACCTGCAAAAGTCCTACGGCAGCCGCACCGTGGTCAAGGACGTGTCGCTGGCCGTGGGCAAGGGTGAAGTGGTCGGTTTGCTGGGTCCCAACGGCGCCGGAAAAACCACCTCGTTCTACATGATCGTCGGCCTGGTGCGGGCCAGCGCGGGTGACATCACGATCGACGGCCGATCGGTCGAACACATGCCGATCCACCGGCGCGCGCGCCTGGGCCTGAGTTATCTGCCGCAGGAGGCGTCGATCTTCCGCAAACTCAATGTCCAGGAAAACGTGCGCGCGGTGCTCGAATTGCAGACCGACGTGGCGGGCCACGCGCTGGCTCCGGCGGTGATCGAGGAACGGCTGACCAGCCTGCTGACAGACCTGCGGGTCGAGCATCTGCGCGATTCGCCGGCGCTGTCGCTGTCCGGCGGCGAACGGCGGCGGGTCGAGATCGCCCGGGCGCTGGCGACCCAGCCGCGCTTCATCCTGCTGGACGAGCCGTTCGCCGGCATCGATCCGATCGCGGTGATCGAAATCCAGCGCATCATCAATTTCCTCAAGTCGCGCGGCATCGGGGTGTTGATCACGGACCACAATGTGCGCGAGACACTGGGCATTTGCGACCACGCCTACATCATCAGTGATGGCCATGTGCTGGCCCAGGGTACGCCGGAGGAGATCGTGGCCAATGCCGATGTGCGCCGGGTCTACCTTGGCGAGCACTTCAAGATGTAGCGGAAGATGAAACCAGGTCTTTCACTACGCGTATCCCAACACCTGGCCCTCACGCCGCAACTGCAGCAGTCGATCCGCCTGCTGCAGTTGTCGACGCTGGAACTCAGCCAGGAGGTTAGCCAGATGCTCGACGACAACCCGTTCCTGGAGTTGTCGGAAGAGTCGCCTGCGCGCGAGGAATTCGGTCTGGACCAGATCGACACGCCGGTGCGCCAGGCCGACCGCGAAACCGAATTCGCGACAGCGCCGACCACCGACTACGTGGCCGATGCCGGCGCGCCGTCGCATGACGATGAAGTCACGCCGCTGTCGGCTGCCGACGCACAGAGCTGGGACGGCGACGGAACCGTCGAGATGTCGCCTGACGACGGCGAGTGGGGCGGCGACGCCAAGGCGCACGGCAACAACCTGGGGACGGACACCGAGGTCGACCCCGGCGAACTGGCACGCATGCAGGAGTCACTGCAGTCCCACCTGCACGCACAGGCGCTCGCGTCGCGACTGGGCGAGGAGGACCGGGTGGCGCTGCGTTTCCTGATCGAGTCGCTCAACGAAGACGGTTACCTCGAAGACGCGCTCGAATCGCTCGCGGTCGGGCTGGGGCCGCGCGATGACGAGGAACTGCAGCAACTGGTGCACCACTTCACCGTCGCGCTGCGGACCCTGCAGGGCTTCGACCCGGTCGGTGTCGGCGCCAGCGACCTGGGCGAGTGCCTGCGCCTGCAATTGCGCGCCATGCAGCGCGCGCTGGCGCTGGACGCCCCGCAGCATGCGGTGCTGGCGGTGGCGGTCCGGATTTGCGCCCACCCGATGGACGTGCTGGCGCGGCGCGATATCAAGCGCCTGGTGCAGTTATGTCAGGCCAGCGACGCCGCGATCAGGGAGGCGATTGCCGTGATCGGCCGACTGGAACCCAAGCCGGGCCGGCGTTTTGTCAACGTCGAACGCAACATCGTGGTTCCGGACGTGCTGGTGGTGCAGGTCGGCAAAGGTGCGCAGGCCAGATTTCGGGCCCAGA
>JANLQZ010000630.1:0-11945 GCA_031368125.1 Betaproteobacteria bacterium | reverse complement strand
GGCTTTCTGGTCGTGGCGCCGGTGCTGGCGACCAGCCTGTATGCCATGAGCCGGGCGCTCGAACGCAACGAGCCGGTCGGGCTGCGCCTGTTGCGGGACACCTGGCTGAGTTGGCAACATTCGCGTTTCCTGGAGCACGGCGGTTACTGGTGCCTGGTGCGCTTCGGCATGCTGCTGGCCCTGGCCGGCACCGGCTGGGTACTCACTTCGGCGGCATTCATCACCCTGCTGGCGCCGGCGCCCATCAACACACCGGCGGATTTCCTGCGCCATGTGGTGCTGGCACCGAACCACTTCCTGTTCGAAGCCTGGCTGGCGATGGGCGGCGTGCTGGCCGCGCCGATTTTTGCTTCGAGCGTGGTCGCCATCCCGCTAATGCTGGACCGCCGCACCAACCTGCTTGCGGCGGTGCTCACCAGCTGGCGCGTCGTGCTTGCCAATCCCGGGGTGATGGCGTTGTGGTCGGCGCTGATCATGCTGCTGGTGTTGCTGGGTTTCGCCACCCTGCTGCTCGGACTGGTGGTCCTGGTGCCGATACTCGGGCACGCGAGTTGGCATGCCTACCGCGACCTGGTCGATGCCCAGGCGTTGCCTGAACGCGGCGATGCCACGAAACGGCGTTGATGTTTGGATTCACGGAAGAGCAGATCGCCGCCTTCGGCCTGTCGTTTGGCCTGGGCGCGTTCATGCTCTACATGTTGTTCATCGTGGGACACCTCGCCTGGGAGTCCAAGGCCGGCAAATTCGGCACCTTCGTGATCTTCCTGGGCCTGGCCTTTGGCATGGTCGGTTTTGTCGCCAAGTACCTGATCCAGTGGGCCATGAACATCCAATGACGCAACACGCGCGCAGCATCAGCCAAACGGTCGTACGCCGATCAGCCAGCCATGCAGCCATAACGCAAACACCACCCACGCCACGGCGCCGGCCAACAGGGTCAGCCCGGTAGCGGTCGGCCTGCCGGGCGGGTAGACGGTGCCTTCGGCGCGGTCCCGGCGACGCGCGGCGGAAAAGTCCAGCACCGCCCAGGCCAGGAACGCGCCAAACAGCAGCACATGCGCGGCATTGCCGTTGGCGAGCAGGTGGGCCAGGGCCCAGCTCTTGACGCCCAGCACCATCGGATGGTGCAGACGGGCCTTGATGCTATTGCCCGGCACATACGCCGCCGCCAGCAGCACGAAAGCGACCAGGGTCAACAACGACGCCACATGGCGCATCGCCAGCGGAGGGCTCCACAGCTGCACCGGCTGTGCCCGCGCCTGGCCGAAGCCCCAGATGATCAGGGCAAAACCCAACAGCGACAGGACCGAATACAGGCCCTTCCAGGGTTGCGCCCCGATGCGTTGTATGGTCCGCGCGCGCCAGCCATCGGCCACGATCCGCACCGAATGCAAACCCAGAAACACGACCAGGCCAAACACGAGGTACACCATATAAAACCCTTGATCTGGACGGTTCAGGCACCCAGCACGCGGTTCTTGCCGGCGCGCTTGGCGGTATACATGGCCTGGTCGGCACGCTTGAGGGCGGCGACGGCTTCCTCTTCCGTCCCCAGTTGCGCCACGCCGGCGCTGAAAGTGATGAGGATCTTGTCGCTGCCAGCCAGGAAGAACCGCTTCGTCAGCTCGCGTTGCAGGCGCAGCATGGCTTCGATGCCTTTTTCCAGCGGTGTGTCGGGCAACAGGATCACGAACTCTTCGCCGCCAAAACGTGCCAGCGTGTCCTGCGGACGCATGCAGTCCCGTGCCACCTGCGCAAGATGGGCCAGCGCCAGGTCGCCCGTGAGATGCCCCAGGTTGTCGTTGATGCGCTTGAAGTTGTCGATGTCGAGCAGCGCCAGGCACAGCGGCGTTTCCTTGCGCCGCACGTTGGATACTTCCCGGTTCAGCGCTTCGTCGAGCCCCTTGCGGTTCAGCGCACCGGTCAACGGATCATGGCGAACCTGGGCGCTGACGCGGTCGAGCTCCAGGTGCAACTTGACAATTTCCGCCTCGGTGGTCTGCGCCCGCTCGCGCATGCTGCGCAGTTCATCGCGGGTTGCCAAAGTATCGCTCGCCATGCTGCGGGTGGCGCCAACCACTTCGCGCAGGACCGGTGCCAGCTCCTCCAGGCTTTTGGCCTGCTCGATCAATTTGGCGTTCTCTTCCATCTTGCCGCCGAAAGCGCTGGCCGAATCGGTCAACATCGACAAACGCTCGATGAAGGTGCCCAGCATCTTGCGCATTTCCTCCTGCGCCTGGACCGCGCGGCCCTTGGCCTCGGCCTGCTTGGAAATCACATCGCGCAGGCGGCGCTCCACGTCGTCGAGCCGGCGCAGCGTCAGCGGCGGCGTGGCCGCGCTCATCAGCGCGTCCACCTGCCCCTTGAGCCAACGGTCATCCAGACTCAGATCGCTGATGTTCTCCATGATCAGGCGCAGCAAGTGCAGCAAGGTCGCCTTGATCTCGGCCTGGTCTTCGGCGGCAAATGAGACCCGGTGGCCGAAGGTGCTCAACATCTGCTTGACCTGTACGATGTCGGCGCCGGGCGATCGCATGACCCGCAGCAGTTCCTGTGTCTGTTCGCTGAAGCGGCCATCATCGGTTCCCAGCGCCGGGCGGGCGAACTCGATCAGGCGCGCAATCTGCTCCAGGAAATCAGCCGTCAGCGCCGGCGCCTGGGCGTTGCTGGTCGCCACGTCCACCGCGGGTGCGGACTCACCGGCCGACAGGGCCCCGAAACCCGAAGGCTCCGCACCGTTGCGCGGGCCGAAGCTGCCGTAGGCCAGCAGCGCGTTGTAAACGCCGTCCCAGCTCAACTGGGTTACCGCGTACTCCATCAGGGCGCGCTGTTTCTGCTGACCAGGGGTCCTGACCGGCAAATCCTGGGCTATCTTGCGCAAGCGCTCGACCGGAAACGGGACATCGTTCGGCAGTCCGCCGATCTCGTTGAAGACCGCCTGGTAGTTGGCTGGCGTCGGTGCCAACTTCCTGACGATCAATTGCCTGAGCGTCTCTCGCGCCAGTTCGGGCGCCGTCTTGTCAGCCATCTTTTCTTGTCCTTCAATTTACCGCCGCCAGGCCGAGAAACCGCTGCACCTCGACCACCGTCCCGAGCGGATCCTCCTGGTGCGGCAAGTGCCCCAGATCACCGAATACGACCAGTCGTGCGCCCGCGATGTCGCGCGCAAACTGCCGGCCCGACTGCAGCGGAACCAGCCGGTCCCGCCCACCCCACAACACGAGCGTCGGCAGCGCCAGCTGCGTAATCCGCTGCGAATCGCCCGCCGCCAGCGCCTGGTCCATGCGGTATCCCAGCGCCCGCCGATTGCCCGGACGCAGGGCCATATCGTAATACCGGTCCACCAGCGCCGGTGTCACTTTCGCCTTGTCGCCGTACAGGTTGCGCAGGCTGTCCTGTACCAGCCCGCGCGGCAGCACAAGTTCGAACAGCTTGCGGGCGCCGCTGTTGCGCGCCAGGCGAAAGGCCAGCGGCACCTCCTGGGGCGGCGTCGGATAACCACCCGCATCCACCAGCACCAGCCGGCGCACCCGCTGCGGCTGTGCCAGCGCCGTGGCCCAGGCGATTTGTCCGCCCAGCGAGTTGCCCACCAGCACGCAACGCTGCACACCCAGCTGGTCGAGCAGCGCACCGACAAAACGCTGGTACCGCGCGACCGAATAGTCGTTGTCCGCGTTCGGTCCGGTGAGGCCAAACCCGGGCAGATCGAACCGGATCACGCGCCGTTGCCGCTGCAGCACCTGCGCCCATCCGTCCCAGGTGTGCAGGCTGTCGGACGTGCCATGCAACAAAACAACCGGCTCCGGATCGTCCTGCGGGCCTTCGTCGCGAAGATGCACCTGCAGGCCGTCGATCAGCACAAAACGCGATGGCGGCTGGGCCCAGCGCAGCTTGAGTTCGTCCACCGGCTTGTCCGGGGCCCAGACCGCCACCACGGCGGCGACCGCAAAAAACAGCAGCCCACCGAACACGAGCACGACCGCCTTGTACAACAGCTTCATTGGCCAGCCCGGCAACGGGCCCGGTCGGGCGCAACCCGCCAGCCGATCCGGCGAAGCGGCGGTGCCCACACCAGACGGATCGCCGAGCAGGGCACGCAACCAGCCTTCCGTCTTAATCGGATGCCATGGCTGGCGCCGGAACATGGGAGTGGCACAGGAACTCGCCCAGGGTACGGCGCTCCGACGCGCTCAGCCAGCCGGTCGCGAAAGCGGTGCTGCCGCGGCACTGCCGCAGGCGCTCGCTCACGCGTTCGTGCACCGACTCGCGGCCACAAACCTCCGGCAGACAACCGGTGACCGGCCACTCGATATCGCAGGCGTCGGACAACACGACCAGCACATCGAGTTCCAGCCGATCGAAGAAGCCCTTCTGGTGCACCCTGCGGTCCAGGAACGCCTTGAGCATCAAGGCCTGCACGTAGGCGTGCGTGATGGGTGAACCCATGCCTGTGTCCTGATCGCCGTGGCACCTGTGCCACTGGCCCTCGGCATCGATCCGCACGCGCCCCGCCGCCTCGTCACGCTGGACCACGATCAGGCCATGCGCATGCAGGAGCAGGTGGTCCACGCTCGCGATGGAATTGCCGGAACGCAGACGCAGGCCATTGAGCACGTCGACCTCCGCGCTGCGCCGATAGAAGCGACGCAGGTAATAGGCCATGCGGTCCGCGGCAATACGCGCAGGCACGTCTTCCGGTCGGCCATGGAATGGATCGATCTCCTTCAGAATCATGACAGCGCGATTGTTCCGATGCGAGATGTGGATTCCTGGCGACACCCGTGTGGAACCCGGGCGCCGCGTCAGCCGCGTGCTGCCTTGCGCAATGGCCGGTGCAAGGAACGCAGAAACTCCGCCAGGCGCCGTCGCTCGGACGCATTCAGGATTCCGGTCGCCTCCGCCGCCCTGCGGCACTGCGCGACACACTGCGTCACGCGCTCGTGCACCTGCTCCACGTTGCACACCTCGGCCAATGGGCCCATGGCCGGCCACTGTATTGTGCCGGTGTCGGGAACCGCCACCAGGATGTCGAGCTCGACGCCGTCGAAAAAGCCCCTTTGCTTGACGTTCTTGTCCAGAAGCGCCTTGAGCGACAAGGCCCGCAGGTAGGCGCGGGTGATGGGTGAGCGCATCTCGGAAGACGCCTCACCGTGCCAACGCAGCCACTGCCCGTCACCCGTGATCTGGACCCGGCCTGAAATAGCCTCGCGCTCGACCACCAGCAGTCCATACGGGTGCAGCAGCAGGTGGTCGACCTGGGTCACCGCGTTGCCCGCGCCGACACGCAGGTAGTTGAGCACGTCGATGTCTTCGCTCTTGCCGAAAAATCGACGCAACTGGTAAGCCAGCCGGTCCTGCGCGATGCGGACAGCCGTTTCCTGCGGGCTTCCGCCATGGAACGGGTCTAATTCCTTGAGCACCATAACGCGCAACGATCGATCGGGTGGAGCGTCCGATATTAACCGCGACAGGACGGCCGCGACATCAGGGATGCCGCCACCGCACCGGTTGGTGCTTGATGCACAGGAACTCTGCCAGGCGCAGGCGTTGCGCCGGTATCAGCAGACCCGGCCCGACTCCCGTACTGCGGTACTGGGCCACACAGGCATTGACGCGCCGCGGCACCTCGTCGGCATTGCAGACCTCCACCAGGGCACCCGCGGCGGGCCATTCGATCGCCTCGATGTCCGGCACCGCCACGAGCACGTTGAGTTCGAGCTGGTCGAAAAAACCTTTTTGCCTCACCTTCTTGTCGAGAAAGGCTTTCAACGACAGTGCCTGTGCGTAGGCCAATGTGACCGGCGACCGGATCCATGTCGGCGACTTGCGGTGCAGACAAAGCCAGCGCCCATCCTCCTTGACCTGCAGGCGCCCGGAGACACTGGTGCTGTCGACCACCACCATCCCGTACGGATGCAACAGCAGATGGTCGAGTTGCGTCGTGATTCCGCCCGTGCTGACTCGCAGCTGGTTGAGTACGTCCACTTCGGCGCTGTCGCCAAAATAGCGGCGCAGGTAATACGGCATCTGTTCCTGCGCCGTGTGCCTGGCGATCGCGGACTGGTCGTGCCAGTCGATCGGATCGAGGTCCTTGAAAATCATGGCTGGCGCACGCAGGCTTGGCAGATCTTGCGGGTGGTGGCCCCTTATGCCGCACCGGCGCGCGCGCGCCGTGCGCGCACGGCCTGTGCCAGTCCCTGCAGCAGCGGCACGGTCTGGGCCATGCTGATGCATGCGTCGGTCACTGAAACGCCGGGCTTGAGCGGAGTTCCGGGAACGATATCCTGGCGGCCTTCTTCCAGATGGCTTTCCACCATCAGGCCGATGATGCGATGCTCGCCCGCCGCCACCTGCCCGGCCACGTCCGCGGCCACTTCGATCTGGCGCCGGTGCTGCTTGCTGCTGTTGGCGTGCGACACGTCCACCATCACCTGCTCGCGCAGACCCGCGGCCTTGAGCAAGGCGCAGGTGGCCGCGACGTCGGCGGCCGAGTAGTTGGGGGTCTTGCCGCCACGCAGGATCACATGGCAGTCGGCGTTGCCGCGGGTTTCGAACACCGCCGCCTGGCCCATCTTGGTCATTCCCATGAACGCGTGCGCGGCCGATGCCGCCTGGATGGCGTCCGTGGCCACCTTCACGCCGCCATCGGTCCCGTTCTTGAAGCCCACCGGGCAACTCAACCCGGAAGCCAGCTGCCGATGGCTCTGACTCTCGGTCGTGCGGGCGCCGATCGCGCCCCAGCTCACGAGGTCGGAAATGAACTGCGGGCTGAGCAGGTCAAGGAACTCGGTCCCCACCGGCAGCCCGAGCGCCAATATGTCGAGCAGCAACCGGCGCGCCATCTCGAGCCCTTCGTTGATGGCAAAACTGCCGTCCAGATGGGGGTCGTTGATGTACCCTTTCCAGCCGACGGTGGTCCGCGGCTTCTCGAAGTAGACCCGCATCACGACCAGCAGTTCGGCTTGCAGCGCGTCGGCCTGCGCCTTGAGCAGGCGCGCGTACTCCATCGCCTGCGCGTGGTTGTGGATCGAGCACGGCCCCACCACCACCACCAGCCGGTCGTCCGCTCCGTGCAGCACACGTGAAACGGCAACCCGGCTTTGCTCCACCAGCGCCAGCGCGGCCACCGGCACCGGCAGCCACTCCTGCAGCAACGCCGGGGTGATCAGCGGGCGTACGGCGCCGATGCGGGTATCGTCGATGCGGGTCGCATCCAGCGTGGACAATGGCGTGGCGGGGGTATGGGCATGCGTGGTCATGTCCGGATTGTCTCCATTTTCGACCCATCGTCCAGCCCGCAACCGGCAGCAGCCGGCGGCGGCCTTTGCGCTGTAATACAGGATTGCATGACCGACACCTATTTCGCGGCGGATAACCGGGCGCGGCCGGAACCCGGCACGCTGACGCACCTGATGCACGACAGCCCGCGCCGCGCACCGGTCACACTCGGCCTGCTGGTGATCAACAGCGCGGTTTTCGTGATCATGCTGTTGGCCGGCGCCGGCCTGTGGCACACGTCGAACAGCGTGCAGCTTGCCTGGGGCGCCAACTTCGGCCCGGCGACACAGGACGGCCAATGGTGGCGGCTGCTGAGCGCCATATTCCTGCACTTCGGGGTAGTGCACCTGGCGCTGAACATGTGGGCCCTGTGGGACGTCGGCCGGCTGGTCGAACGGCTGTACGGACGGCCACGGTTCCTGCTGCTGTACCTCGCAAGCGGCGCCATCGGCAACCTGCTGTCGCTGGTGGTGCAGGGCAACCAGGCCGTTTCCGGCGGCGCGTCGGGCGCGATCTTCAGCCTGTACGGCGCCCTGCTGGTGTTCTTGTGGCGCGAGCGCCGCCACGTCGAGCGCGGCGAATTTCGCTGGTTCTTCGCCGCCGCCAGCGCCTTCTCGCTGTTCGCCCTCGTCATGGGGCAGGTGGTTCCGGGCATCGACAACGCAGCCCACATCGGCGGCCTGCTCGCGGGCGCGTTGCTGGGCGGTGTGCTGGCCAGGCCTTGGACGCCCGGCAGCCCACGCGACCGGTTGGGCGGGTGGTTGTCCGCGCTCGCCCTGGCATCGGCCTGCGTGGTCCTGGTGGCACGAATCCCGGCGCCGAGCTACCGCCTTGGAGAAGAACAGCGCGCGCGCGCGGCGATCCGCCAATTCCTGAGTGATGACCGGCGCATCAGCGAACGCTGGGACGCCATCCTCGCCACCGGCAGACGCGACGCACAGTCGTTCGACCAGATCGCCGGGCGGCTCGACACCAGTGTGACGGCGGACTACCAGGAGAGTTTCGAGCAGCTGTCGGCCCTCAACCTGGATGCGGCCGCTCCTTCTGCCAGGACGCTGGAGATACTGCGCAAATACGCCGCGCTGCGCACAAACGCTTCCCAGGCCATGGCGGAAGGATTGCGCACCAAGGACGCGGTGAAGGTGCGACAGGCACTGGAAGTCGCACGCCAGGCGCCGTCCCTGGCCAGCGGCGCCAAGCCGCCCAGTGCCGCCGCCTCGGCCAGTGTGCGTTGACGGACTGTTGGTCGTGCATGCGCCGGTATTCAGGCGCGCGCGACGACCTTCGGGTCTTCGGAACGATCGGGCGGGGCAGGGCCAGCGACAAGACCGGTGAGTTTGTCAGACCGCGCTATCGACACCCTTGGCAAAATCTCGTTGATCGATCGACGCCAGAACCCTAGACTGGTGCAGTTGGCAAATGGCAAACAACCGAAGGAGAGAACCGTGGCAACAGAAACCAAGTGCCCGATGTCGGGCGGCGCCCGCAAGCCCACCGTGGCTGGTGCCGCGTCGAGTGCAACGTGGTGGCCCAATCAACTGAACCTGAAGATCTTGCACCAGCACTCCCCGCTGTCCGATCCCTTGGGCGAGGCGTTCAATTACGCGCAGGAGTTCAGGAGCCTGGACCTGGATACCGTGATCAAGGACCTGCACGCCCTGATGACGGATTCGCAGGACTGGTGGCCTGCGGACTACGGCCACTATGGTCCGTTCTTCATCCGTATGGCGTGGCATAGCGCAGGCACGTACCGCATCGCCGATGGTCGGGGCGGGGCAGGCTCTGGAGCACAGCGATTTGCGCCCCTGAACAGCTGGCCGGACAACGTGAGCCTCGACAAGGCGCGCCGGTTGCTGTGGCCGATCAAACAGAAGTACGGCCGCAAACTCTCCTGGGCCGACCTGATGGTCCTCGCTGGTAACGTTGCTCTGGAGTCGATGGGATTCAGGACCTTCGGTTTCGCTGGCGGGCGCGAGGACATCTGGGAGCCGGAAGAAGATGTCTACTGGGGGCCCGAGGGCAAGTGGCTGGACGACCAACGCTACAGCGGCGACCGTGAGCTCCAGAACCCTCTGGCCGCCGTTCAGATGGGCCTGATCTACGTGAATCCGCAAGGGCCGAATGGCAAGCCGGATCCGGTCGCCTCGGCAAGGGACATCCGGGAGACCTTCGCGCGCATGGCGATGGATGACGAAGAGACGGTTGCGCTCGTTGCGGGCGGGCACACCTTCGGCAAGTGCCACGGCGCTGCCGATCCGGGCACCTATGTCGGTCCCGAGCCCGAAGGGGCCGGCATCGAGGAGCAAGGCCTCGGCTGGAAGAACAGCTTCGGCACCGGACGGGGCGTCCACACGATCAGCAGCGGCATCGAGGGCGCATGGACCACCAATCCGGTGCAGTGGGACAACAGCTACCTGGAAATCCTGTTCGGGTATGAATGGGCGCTGACGCAGAGCCCTGCCGGTGCGCACCAGTGGACACCCAAGGACGCAGCGGCAGCGGGCACCGTGCCCGATGCCCATGATCCGTCGAAGCGGCACGCACCGATGATGACCACGGCCGACCTCGCGCTGAGAATGGACCCGGCCTACGAGAAGATTTCCAGGCGCTTCCTGGCGAATCCGCAGCAATTCGCGGACGCTTTCGCCAGGGCCTGGTACAAGCTGACGCACCGCGACATGGGGCCGGTTTCGCGTTATCTTGGCCCGCTCGTTCCTGCCGAGCAGCTGCTGTGGCAGGACCCCATTCCGGCCGTGAACCATGTTTTGATCGAGGCCCAGGACATTGCCGCCCTGAAGGCCAGCATCCTCGCAGCCGGACTTTCCGTCTCCCAACTGGTCAGTACCGCCTGGGCGTCGGCCGCCACGTTCCGCGGCAGCGACAAGCGCGGCGGGGCCAACGGGGCGCGCATTCGCATCGCTCCGAAGAAGGACTGGGAAGTCAACCAGCCGTCCGAACTGGCCATAGTCCTGCAGGCGCTTGAGACTATCCAGAAGGATTTCAACGGCGCGTTTTCCGGTGGGAAGAAAGTCTCGCTTGCCGACCTGATCGTTCTGGGTGGCTGCGCCGCCGTCGAGGAAGCGGCAAGGAAGGCCGGCCATGACGTGGAGGTTCCCTTCGCGCCGGGGCGCATGGACGCATCGCAGGAGCAGACCGACGTGCATTCGTTCGCCGTCCTGGAGCCAACCGCAGACGGGTTCCGCAACTACCTGCGCGCGGGACAGGAGGAATCGGCGGCTGAACTGCTGGTGGATCGGGCGAACCTGATGAGACTCACCGCTCCCGAGATGGTGGTCCTGCTCGGTGGCATGCGCGCCCTGAATGCAAACTTCGGGCATTCCGGGCTCGGTGTCTTCACCAAGCGGCCCGAAACACTGAGCAATGATTTCTTCGTGAATCTGCTCGACATGCGCACGAAGTGGCAGAAGTCGGCCACATCGGCAGGCGTGTTGGAGGGGCGCGACCGGGCGACGGGCGAGCTCAAGTGGACGGGGACCGGCGTCGACCTCGTCTTCGGATCGAACGCCCAGCTCCGGGCGCTTGCGGAAGTCTATGCCTCCAGCGACGCGCAGCAGCCATTCGTGCGTGACTTTGTGGCGGCCTGGAACAAGGTGATGAACCTGGATCGCTACGACCTTGCGTGATCTCTGCGGGCATCAACCTCAGACATCGATATTGCCGGCCCGCAGTGCATTGGTTTCGATGAACTCGCGGCGCGGCTCCACTTCGTCGCCCATCAGCATCGTGAATACGCGATCGGCTTCGATCGCGTCGTCGATCTGCACACGCAGCAGGCGGCGCACCGCGGGGTCCATGGTGGTCTCCCACAACTGCATCGGGTTCATCTCACCCAGACCCTTGTAGCGCTGGCGCGAGGTGGCGTTCTCGGCCTGGCCGATCAGCCAGGCCATGGCCTGGCGAAAGTCGCCGACGTTTTCTTCCTTCTGCCGTTCACCTTCGCCGCGCGTCACCTTGGCGCCATCGCTGAGCAGACCCTTGAACGTGTTGGCGGCCTCGGCCAGCGCCGCATAGTCGGCGCCATGCACGAAGTCCTGCGTCAGCACACTGCTCTTCACGTTGCCGTGGTGGCGCCGGCTGATGCGCAAAATCGGCTTGTCCGTGCGCGCGTCGAATTCACCCGCGACTTCGGCGTCGGGCAGCCTGGCCTGCAGCGCTGCCGCCGACAATTGCGCGTCGGCCACGGTGTCGAGGTTCAGCGCCACGCCGTCGGCGACCGAACGCAGCGCTTCTGCATCCATGAAATTGCGCAGGCGCGCGATCACGGCTTGCGCGACCTGGTGTTTACGCGCCAGTTCGGCCAATGTTTCGCCTGCAATCACCGTCCCGTGTTCGCCCCCGGTGAACACCGATGCATTCACCAGCGCGATACGCATCAGGAAACTGTCCAGCGCCACGCCGTCCTTGAGGTAAAGCTCCTCCTTGCCGGCCTTCACCTTGTACAACGGCGGCTGCGCGATGTAGATGTGGCCACGCTCCACCAGCTCCGGCATTTGCCGGTAGAAGAAGGTCAGCAGCAAGGTGCGTATGTGCGCGCCGTCCACGTCGGCGTCGGTCATGATGATGATGCGGTGGTAACGCAGCTTGGCGACGTTGAAATCGTCGTTCCCGGTGGTGCCACCGGCCTTGCCGATGCCGGTCCCCAGCGC
>JANLQZ010000593.1:0-7693 GCA_031368125.1 Betaproteobacteria bacterium | reverse complement strand
CCGGTTTCCAAAGCGATGTCGCCGTACGCCTGTTCTGATTGTTCATTTTGACCTCTCTTGAAGTTGCAGTGCAGCTGTGCGTTCAATCCATTCGCCCACAGCGTCTTGCACGATTTCTCGCAGGGCAACCTCTGTCTCGTTAATTTTTGTCACTCGCCCGAAATTCTGCCCAAGGTAGTCTCCTGGCCGTACCTGGTACAGCAGGTTGTTGACCCTGACCAGCGCGACCGGCTGACCTGCCCGGACCATGCTCCCGACCAGTGTGATGGCATCCAGCGGAAACGCCTCCAATGCCTGCTTTCTGCGCGCCAGCTCCGGAGCGATCAGGGCGCTGTCCGGAGTCTGTGAAGTCTCGCGCTTCAGCGCCTGCGTCAGCTTTTCCTTGCTGAAAGGCTCAACGGCACCGACTTGCGTATAACTCTCGGGCTTGAAAACCTTGGGCTCGGGAATCGGGACCACCTTGGGGCGTGCCTGGCTGCGTTGCTCTGCCATCCATTTCTGCAACTCGTCACCGTCTGCACCGCCGCACGCCACCAGAGCAAAGCCAAGCGCCGACATGCCAATGAATCGGAGCGCGATCATGGCTTGGCTCCTGCTGGCGCCGCCTTGCGTTGCGAGGCCACTTCGCCAGGATCGAGATAACGAAAGGTCTTGGCGGTCGCGTCCATCGTCAAACTGCCGTCGGACTTGGGTGCGAGCACAAGGTTGTTGAGCGTCACGATCCGCGAGAGGTTTGCGATGTCCGACGCAAAGGCACCAACATCGTGATAACGGCCAGTGACGCGCAGCGCAATCGGCAGCTCGGCATAATAGTCCCGCACCACCACCTGTGCCGGTCTGAACAGATCGAACTGCAGACTCCGGCCGAGGCCGGCCTGATTGATGTCGGACAAAAGCGCGTCCATTTCGGCCTTGCTAGGCAATTGTTTCTCGAGCTGGGTGACGTATTGCAGGACCTGCTCGCGCTGCTTCTTGAGCACGTCAAGATTGACGGCCTTGGACAGCTTGACCTTATAGTCTTCACGCAGCTTGAGTTCGGTTGCCTGCTCGGCCTCCAGTTCGACCTGCGAGGAATTTATCCACGCAAACCACAAGCCCACAACGACCAGCACAATCACTACCAGAAATGCCGAGTAACGCGGCAACGCCGGCCACATCGACGGGTCCTTGGGGTCCAGGCCGCGAAACTGGCCCAGCAGCTTTTCCTGCAACGAGGAAAAATCAAACTTCAACGAGGGTGTGGTTGCCATATCAGCCTGCCTGCTACTTTTTCACTGGCATCGGCGCCGCGGTGATTGGAACGGCCGCCGGCACGCCACTGGCCGCGGCGGCGGGATTCGCGGCCTTTTCTGCCTCGCTGGCCCGCCTCAACTGGACCCGCATGGTGAAGTTCGATACCCGTTTGACGTCACGCGGACTCAGCGTCAATGAGCCGGCAACAATTTCGACCAATTCGGGCCTGGCGAACCACGGTGTCTTGTTGGCCAGATTGCGCAGCAACTCGGACACGCGCTCGTTGGATTGCGCCACTCCCTGCAAGGTCACGTTCTGGTTTTCCTGGCGCATGGAGGTCACGTAGACGCCGTCTGGCAACTGCTTGACCAGTTCAGTCAGCAGATGTACCGGGACGTTCCGATCTGCCTGCAGGTCTTCGACCGCCTGTTGGCGCGCACGCAAGGCAGCGATCTCCGACTCCAGTCCCGCGATGTCCTTGATCTGCCCTTCGAGACGCTTGATTTCACTCTGCAACACCCGATTCTGGGCCTGCTGGTCTGATATCCGGCTCTGGAACCAGAGAAAGATCCCGCCCGCAATCAATCCACCGGCGAGAAACGCCGCGCCCATGCTCCAATTGAACACATCGCGCCGCTTCTTGCGCGCAGCTTCCCGATGTGGGAGCAGGTTGATCAGAATCACTGCATGAACCTCCGCAATGCCAACCCACAGGAGGTCAGATAGGACGGCGCCTCCCTGGTCATCTTCTTGAGCCGCACGCCGTCGCCGATTTCCATTCCGTCGAAAGGGTTGACGAGGCTGCAGCTGAACGAGGTGTGTTTTGTCACCGCGGCCGTCAACCCGGGCAGCGCAGCCGATCCGCCCGCCAGCATGATGTGATCGACTTTGTTGTGCGGCGTGCTGGTGAAGAAGAATTGCAGTGCCCGGCCGATTTCCTGCACCATGCTTTCCACAAATGGCCGCAACACGCTGGCATCGTAGTCATCGGGCAATTCCCCGCTGCGCTTCTTGCTTTCGGCCTCCTCGGGCGAGAAGCCGTACTGGCGCACGATCAACTGGGTCAATTGCGCACCGCCAAACGCCTGGTCCCGGTCGTACAGCACTTCGTCATCCCGGATGACCTGCATGCTGGTGGTCAATGCGCCGACCTCAAACAGCGCCACGATCGTGCCAGCACCTTTGTTCGGAAGTGATTCGATCAGCCGCGATGTGGCCAGACGCGACGCATAGGATTCAACGTCCACCACGACCGGTTTCAGGCCGGCTGCCTCCGCCAAGCCCTGAATATCCTGCACCTTTTCGCGCCGCGATGCCGCTATGAGCACGTCCAGATCGCCGACCGACGAAGAACTCGGTCCGACTACGCAAAAATCGAGACTCACTTCGTCGAGCGGAAACGGGATGTACTGATTGGCTTCCGCTTCGACCTGCGCCTCCAATTCCTGGTCGTTGAGCCCGCCTGGCAACACGATGCGCTTGGTAATCACCGCTGAAGGCGGAAGCGCCATTGCTACGTTCTTGGTCTTGGTGCCGCTTTTCTTTACCAGGCGACGCATCGCCTGCGCCACCTCGTCGAACTTCTCGACATTGCCATCCGTAATCCAGCCACGTTCAAGCGGCTCAATCGCACACCGTTCCAGTACCAGATTGCCTGCCTTGTCGCGGCCCAACTCCACCAGTTTGACACTGGACGAACTGATATCCAGACCCAGCAGCGGCGCAGGCTGGCGACTAAACAACGACCCCAAAGAGATCAAGACCATCTCCAGAAACAGGCCGATCCAGAACCGGCGAAACTTAAGAATTCACTTGAATGCTATCAGTAAGCTCCTTGTCCCGCAAAGGTTTTTTCCAATTTTGATCATTGCAAACGTTGCCAAAAGCAGACGTTTGCGATTTCGCGCGCAATAGCGTCAGGAGTTCACACAGACAGCGCTCGCGATACCGATAACAATGCAGGCGCCCGTCGCGCGGGTTCGATTGACCTGGCGTTTTTATAATGCTGGCGCGACCTTACGAAGATTCTATGCCCCAAAATCCAACGCCTGCTGCATCCGACGAAACATCTCCTCCGGGACCTGGCAGGACTTTGGCGTCGCGCGTGCTGCGTGCCGCGGGCTGGTCATTGGGCGTGGCTTTGGCAGCCACGCTTTCGGTTGCGATGGTCATCGGCATTGCCCTGGCAGTCGCGTTCCCGAATCTGCCGGACATATCGGACCTGTCCGACTACCGCCCGATATTGCCACTCCGGGTGTTTTCCGCCGAGGGTGTGCTGATCGGGGAGTTCGGCGAGGAGCGCCGCAACCTGACCCGCCTCAAGGACATCCCGAAGGTCATGACCGACGCGGTACTGGCGATTGAAGACACCCGCTTCTATGAGCATGGTGGGGTCGACTACAAGGGAATGGTGCGTGCCGCCCTGGCCAATCTGGGCAACTTCAAGAGCCAGGGTGCTTCGACGATCACGATGCAAGTGGCGCGCAACGTGTACCTGTCTTCGGAGAAAACCTATACCCGCAAGATCTACGAGATTCTTCTGACTTTCAAGCTGGAGCACCTGCTGACCAAGGACCAGATCTTCGAAATTTACATGAACCAGATCTTCCTGGGTCAGCGCGCCTATGGTTTTGCGGCTGCAAGCGAAGCCTATTTCGACAAGGCCCTCAAGGACATCACGATCGCGGAAGCCGCCATGCTGGCGGGACTGCCCAAAGCGCCAGCGACCAATAACCCGATCAGGAACCCCAAGAGAGCACGCGCACGGCAGCTGTACATCATCGAACGCATGGAGGAGAACGGATTCATCACCCCGGCACAGGCAGACGCTGCGAAAAAGGAGCAGCTCAGACTCAAGAGCGGGCAGGACGCCACGCGCATCCACGCAGAGTACGTGGCCGAGACCGTTCGGCAGCTCATGTTTGCCCAATACGGCAGCGAGACCTACACGCGCGGGCTCAACGTCTACACGACAGTCAGGGCGGCGGACCAGGATGCGGCCTACAGGGCCCTGCGACGCGGCATCATGGATTACGAGCGGCGCCAGATCTACCGCGGGCCGGAGCAGTTCGTCGTCTTGCCTGCCGGCCAGCAGGAAATGGAAGAAGCCATTGACGACGCGCTGGACGAGCATCCTGACAACGGAGACGTGATGTCGGCTGTCGTACTACAGGCCGATGCCAAATCCATCAAGGCGATGCGCCAGAATTCCGAGGCGGTCGAAATCACCGGCGACGGTCTCAAGGCGGCGCAATCTGGGCTGGCCGACAAGGCGCCGCCGAACATCAAGATTCGCCGCGGGGCGGTGATACGGGTGGCCAAAACGGCCAAGAACACCTGGGAAATCACCCAGCTTCCAGAAGTCGAAGGGGCCTTTGTCGCGCTCGACCCCCGTGACGGCGCCATCAAGGCCCTTGTCGGCGGCTTCGACTACGAAAAGAACAAGTTCAACCATGTGACCCAGGCCTGGCGCCAGCCCGGCTCCAGCTTCAAGCCCTTTATCTACTCGGCCGCACTCGAAAAGGGATTCACCCCGGCAACCGTGATCAATGATTCGCCGCTCTTTTTTGACGCCGGAGTCACAGGAGGCCAGCCGTGGGAACCCAAGAACTACGACGGCAAGTTCGAAGGCCCGATGACCATGCGCACCGGTCTGGCGAAATCGAAGAACATGATCTCGATCCGCATCCTCCAGGCGATCGGGCCGCAATACGCACGCGAATGGATCACCAGGTTCGGATTCGACGAAGAGAAACACCTGCCGTACTTGACCATGGCTCTTGGCGCCGGCTCGGTCACTCCGATGCAGATGGCCTCGGCGTATTCCGTCTTTGCCAACGGGGGCTACCGCATCAACCCGTGGATCATCAGCAAGGTGACGGAACAACGGGGCAAGACCCTGATGGAAAACAAGCCGCTGGCACGCGACGAATCGGTGCGCGCCATCGACGCCCGCAATGCCTTCATCATGACCAATCTGCTGAACGAGGTCACGCGCTCGGGCACTGCGGCCCGGGCGCAGGCGACACTCAAGCGCACCGACCTGTTCGGCAAGACCGGGACCACCAACGACTCGATGGACGCGTGGTTTGCGGGCTTCCAGCCGACGCTCGCCGCGGTCACGTGGATCGGCTACGACACGCCGCGCAAAATGGGCAACAGCGCCCTCGAGACCGGTGGTGGACTCAGCCTGCCGGTCTGGATCAGTTATATGGAATATGCGCTCAAAGGACTGCCAGTGGCACAGTACTCAGCCCCGGAGGGCGTAGTGAATTCCGGGGGCGAATGGTTCTACGACGAATATGTGCGTGGCGCCGGGATATCGAGTCTGGGCCTGGAGGACAAGTCACACGCTGCGGGCCCGACCAACGGCGTAAATGCGTTGCCGCCAGCGGACGAAAAACGCAATATCCTCGACCTGTTTCGCAACTGATCAGCCGCCAAAACTCAGCTTGCGCCCGGCCTGGGCGCTTGCATCCTCGGACAGCCGGGAAAAGAACTCGCCCTTTCCTTTGGTGTCCTGCCAGCATGAGCCATCGAACCGGTAGTGGTAACCGCCGGACTTCGTCGCGAGCCAGATTTCATGCAATGGCTTCTGCAGATTCACGACGATCTGGCTGCCACCGGCAAACGCCAATGTAACCATCGACCCGACACGCTGGTTGTCTATGTCGGCGTCTGTCAGGGCGTTGATCCGGTCGCAACAAGCCTCGATGGTTTGGAGGACAGACTCCGCCCGGTCCATGAATTCTGGGTCGGTCATTACAATTTCAGGATGTTTCGCATCCGCCAAATTCTAGTCAGTGTGATTGTCCTTGCTCCCGTTGCGGTGGCGATCTCCGGCTGTGGCCAGAAGGGCGCGCTGTTTCTGCCAACCGAACCGGCGGCAGCCCACCGCGCCACGCTGGTGCAGACGCTGCGACTGTCCACCACCATGGCACCGGCATCTGCCCCCGCGGCAGCGGCGTCCGACTTCCCAACATCCCGCACCGAATGAAAATTGCCAACCTTCCTGGCCATCCCCATGTCGCCTACCGTGGCAACGAACTTTTTGTCGAGCAGGTTTGCCTGAGCGAGCTCGCGCTCCAGTACGGCACCCCCCTTTTCGTCTACTCCGAAGCCGCCATCACCGCCGCGCTGGCGTCCTACCAGCGCGGCCTGGCCGGACGCCGGGCACAGATTTGTTATGCGATGAAAGCCAACCCGGCCCTCGGCGTGATTCAGTTGCTGGCGGCGGCCGGCTGTGGATTCGACATCGTGTCGGGTGGCGAACTGGAGCGGGTCATCGCGGCTGGCGGAGTCCCGTCGTCCGTCATTTTTTCCGGAGTAGGAAAGACCCGGGCCGAAATGCGCCGGGCGCTGGAGGTCGGCATCGCCTGCTTCAACGTGGAGAGCGAATCCGAGCTCGAAGTACTCAACGAGATGGCACTGGCGATGGGCACGCGGGCGCCGGTCAGCATACGCGTCAATCCCAACGTCGATCCCAGGACGCATCCGTACATCTCCACCGGACTCAAAGGCAACAAGTTCGGCATTGCCCACGAGCGCACCCTCGCCGTCTACCGTCGCGCGGCAGGGTTGGCGGGGCTGCGAGTGGTCGGGATCGACTGCCACATCGGGTCGCAAATCACCCAGGCGGCACCCTATCTGGATGCGATGGACCGCATGCTGGACCTGATCGAGTCGATCGAGGCGGCGGGCATGGCGATCGAGCACATCGATTTTGGCGGCGGACTGGGCATCGATTACCACGGTGAACAGCCGCCGTCGGCCGAAGCCCTGTGGCACAGGATCTTGGCCAAACTCGATGCACGCGGCTTTGGGTCGCGCAAACTGATGCTGGAGCCAGGCCGCTCGCTGGTTGGCAATGCCGGAGTCTGCATCACCGAGGTGTTGTACCTCAAGCCGGGCGAGCAGAAGAACTTTTGCATCGTCGACGCAGCGATGAACGACCTGCCCAGGCCGGCCTTGTACCAGGCCTACCACGCAATCGTGCCATTGCGCCCGCGCGACCAAAGCAGCGCCGTGTGGGAGGTCGCCGGCCCGGTGTGCGAAAGCGGCGACTGGATCGGCCATGATCGCGAACTCGCGGTCGACACCGGTGATCTGCTCGCCGTCTTGTCGGCCGGCGCCTACTGCATGAGTATGGCGAGCAACTACAACTCACGTGGACGCGCTGCCGAAGTGCTGGTCTCGGGCGCCGGCGCGCGGCTGATTCGCAGGCGCGAATCAATCGACGATCAACTGCGCGCCGAGCGTCTGGCATTGGGACTTCCCACCTGACGCTGCTGGCAGCAGGTCGACGATCGCCACACGTGCTCTGGCTGCCTGCGCATGCCGGCGATGGTGTGCGCCAGGATCGTCAACGGTGCGGGAAATTCAATGCCCGCAGCAGGCGCCAGCCCAGGAGCAGACCCAGGATGGCCGCGTAAACAAACACTTCAGCAAAGTTGTTCTTGCC
>JANLQZ010000591.1:0-8894 GCA_031368125.1 Betaproteobacteria bacterium | reverse complement strand
GATCCCGGCGAGGAAAGCGACCGGCACCGAGTGCCCGTTCTGCACCATCTGCAGGATCAGGCCGACCGGCACCGCCAACACGGCGATCATCGAGATGTCGATGCCGCGCCCGATCACCACGACCGCCATCGCCAGGCCGAGAATGCCCAGAATCGCCACATTCTGCAACAAGCCGAGCAGATTGCCCTTGCTGAAGAAGCCCGGCAGGAAAAACGCGAAGCCGATGAACATCAGCACGAACAGCGCAAAGACGATGTTCTGCTGGGAGGGGCGAAACTTCTTCAACGTGCGGCTCCTTCGCTCAGCATGGCTGGCGTCGTGACACACAACTGGCCGGCGAATTCACCCACTGGCTTACGTGGCGGTCGTTCTTGACAAGCGATCGGGCTGGAGTGCCCAGCACGGCTTCCCGACTGGCTTCGTGATCGTCACGGTGCTGCCTTGGCGGCTGCCAGAGTGCAGGCAAATTTCTGGGAATGGAAAGCATTTTGGAATATTTATCTACTATACAGTAAATGAAAGTACTTTTAGGTAAACTTCTGCCCTGGCGCCTGCCCGCCTGACGATCGCGCGGCACCATGGTTATGTTCCCAGTGGTGCTGCTGGTGTGCCTTGCGGCCCACGATCGACCGCCGGGTCGTTGAGCCAGTCCTTCGATCCCGTCATGCCAGGCATGTCGATGTCCGGGTAGAAGGTGTCGCTCCCGAGGTCGTCCATGGCCTTCCAGAAGCCTGGCGAGACGTTGAGCGCGCCGACGGAATCCGCGTCGAGCACCATCGCCTGGCGGCGGTAATTCCACTTCTCCGGGCACAGTTCCGACGCTTTCTGCACGTGCGCCTTGGCTCCTTCGATGTCGCCCGACACGAACAGGTCGTGGCCGATGCGCACGTGCAGCGCGGCCTTCAGTTCCTCCGGTCGGCGCGGATGCAAGCGGCGGGCGACCTCCTCCGGCGGCAGCGCATAGGCACTCTTGTCGCCGTTGGCGACCCAGTCCTTCAAAGCCTCCACGTAGCGATCGCGGTTTTCAACCAGCGCCACTGCGTGGTTGTCGGGGATCTTGAAAGTCTCGGGGTCCATCGAGCGAAAGTGGTCGCTGACGCCGGCTGGCTCGGGCGGGCGGACCATGCGGCCCTGCTCGTCGATCCAGACCGCCATCGGCACATTGCTCATGCCGTAGGTGGACGACAGTTCGTGCTCCTCGTCGATAAGGCACGGGTGCGAAGGCGCCTGTTTGGCGCTCCAACGGTCGTCGCTCCAGCCACGCAGACGTTGAATTTCCTGGGGTAGCTGGTCCAGCGCCTGCGGGCGGATACGGCTCTGTACGGCTGCGGAGCCGGCGGTGTCCAGTGCGATCGAGATCATCTCGAAGTTTTTGTCCTTCAGTTCGCGGTAGACGGTCTCCCACACCGGTGGGTCGAATGAGCAGCCGCAGTAAGAGCCCCAGGTGTACAGAAAAACTTTGCGACCGCGGTAGTCCGACAGCGAGTGCTTTTTCCCGTCGATGTCAGGGAAGGTGAAGTCCGGCGCCAGGGCGCTCTGGGCCCCCATGCCGGGCGCAGCCCCGAAGGCCCAAATTCCGCGCTCGGCATCGCGGACCAATGCGCGGCCCTCATACCGTGCAAACGATGCTAGATCGATGCGGCCCTGCGCGTCAGTCCACTCCCCGCTCGCCGGCAGCGGGATGCAGGCCTCCGCCCGGCAAAGGCCCTCGGGCTTCAGGACCCAGCCGGTCGCCGCCTGCAAGTCGGACGGCGTGACCCACAGGCTCTCACCGTCCTCCCTGGCGTTGGAGTCGAGGTTGTAGGCATCGCCGCGTTCGTAGATAACTTTTGTCATGTCTGTTCCTTTCAAAGTTGAATTCACCGAGCCCGATTGCCCGGCAGGTCTGTGTGGTTCCTGGTTATCCGTGTGTCATGCACATGGCATCGGCGCAAACCACCGATCGCGCCAGCAACTCCCCTGATTTGCCAGTCGGTCCGCCATGGTCAGCCAAACATCCGCGGGATGAACAGGATGATGTCCGGCACGGCGATGACCAGCGCCACAACGAACAGATCAGCGACAAAGAACCACAACACCCCGCGGAATATCGTATCGGTCGACGCCACCTTGCTGCCCACCGTGCTGCTGAGCACAAACACGTTCAACCCGACCGGTGGCGTGATCATGCCGATCTCCACCAGCTTGGCCACGAATGCACCGAACCAGATCACGCTGATGTTGGCAACGCCGATCAGAGGCAGAAAGATCGGCAGCGTGATCAGCATGGCGCCAATCGGCTCGAGAAACATGCCGAGGAACAGGTAGACCAGGGTGATGGCCACCAGCAGCATGATCGGGCCGGTGTTGAGCGCCTTCGCCCCGGAGGAGATCGCCTCGGCAATCCCCGAGAGGGTCAGGAAACCGGTCAACATGCTGGCGCCGATGACCACGATGAACACGCTGCCACAGGTGACCAGGGTTTCCACGATGGAGCGTGACATGGCCTCGCGGGTCAAGGTCCTCTTTGCCGCGGCAATGATGACCGACAGGAGCGCGCCCACCGCGCCCGCCTCGGTCGATGTGAACAGGCCACCGAACAGGCCGCCCAGCACACCGATGATCAACAGGATGACCGGCCAGGTCTCCTTGATGACGGCCAGCTGTTCGCCCCAGGTCGCATGCTCGTCGCTGCGCGGCGCCAGGCTCGGGTTCAGCGTGACGCGAATCAGGATCACGATGACGTAACTCAATGCCGTGGCAATACCCACGCCGATACCGGCAAGAAACAGCTGCGTGATGGAGACCTGCGCGATCACCCCAAAAATGATCAAGGGGATGCTGGGTGGAATCAATGCGCCGATCGTGCCGGCAGCCGCCAAGGTCCCGGTCGCAAGCTTCACATCGTATTTGTGGCGCAGCATCTCGGGCACCGCGATCTTCCCCATTGCCGCAGCACACGCCACACTGGACCCCGTGATGGCCGCGAAACCCGAGCAACCGAAGACCGAGGCGATCGCCAGCCCCCCGGGCAGGCGCTGGAACCAGAGACGCGCAGCGTCGAACAGGCCGTTGGTGAGCTTGCCGTGGTAACACACGAAGCCCATCAGCAGGAACATCGGCACCGCGCTCAAGGTCCAGCTTGCGATCAGGGTATGGGGCATCACCGAAAGCATGCCCCACGCCGCAGAGTGGCCACCAATGGCCCAGATGCCCAGGTACGAAACGGTAATCAGCACAAGGCCGATCGGCGTCCTGAGCGCGATGAGCAGGATCACGGCGATCAGGCCGGCCGTCCCAATCTGGATATCAGACATCGCCATGCCGTTCCAACATCGTCTCCTCGGCGCTTTCAACTGCGTGTGCCGGTTCAGGGCGGCCGAGCATGCGGCACACCAGCCGCAGGCCAATCAGCAGGGCGATCAACCCGAAGCCCAGCGGCACCAGGAAATACGACGGCCACGTACTCACACGTGTCGTCTGTTCCATCATGTAGGCGTTGGCCGACAGTTTTTCCAATGCCAACTGGGACGACTGGATCGTGAGGGCCACATAAACCGCCAGACACAGGACCTGCACGCCATGGTCGAGGTTGCGCCGTACCGCCGCCGGCAGGTGGTTCACGACCAGGTCGACACCAATGTGCGCTCCCCGGTATTCGCCCGCCGCCAGCGGCAGGAAGGCGACAGCGATCATGTAGTACACGGTCACCGCCGCGTTGGTCAATGGAACGGGCGAGCCGAAGACCAGGTTGGAGACGACATCGATGCAGATGTGCAACATCATCAGCACCAGGCCAATGCCTGCCAGGCCAAGGATGTAGCGGTCTATAAGATCGACTGCTCGATCCATCATGCGGGTATCGACCATGTTCGCTGCTTCACATGCCGTGTGTCTTGGGATCGATCTTCGAATAGATCTCGCGGTAATAGATTTCCGCGAGCTTGTTCGGCTCCCAGTTTCCTTCCGGAGTCAGCTTTTCCCACTTTTCAACCAGCTGGCGGAACCGGGCGATCTTCTGGCTTGCGTTCTTGATGCCCGAGTTCTTCTCCGCGGCCTGGGCGATGGTGGCCAGATCCGCGTCGATGAATGCCTTCGAGCGGGCAACCACGTCCGCCGGTGCCTGGTGGATCTGGATTCCCTTCGCCTGGGCGTCCTTCATGTTCTGGGCGCCGTCGACGACGTATTTCCAGGACACTGCCGCAGTGCTCATCGCGGCCGCCTCCAGAACCGCCTTGCGCTGGCTCTCGGTCAGGGAGCGCCAGGTGTTCCGGTTGAAATTGTTGTTGTCGATGCCGTGGTAAGTACCGGTGGGAACCCCGACCGTGATGAACTTGACGACGTCGATCAGGCGCAGGTTGCTGAGTTCCGCCGCCGACACCATGGCGCCGTCCACGGTTCCGCCCGACACGGACTCGAATACCTGGTTGCCCGGAATTGTCAGCGCGACGGCGCCAAAATGCTGCGCCCATCGGGCCCAGGGAGCCGCGCCGGAGCGCAGCTTCTTGCCCTTGATTTCGTCCAGCGTGACCGCCTTCTTGGTCGACACGATCATGTAGGGCGCGGTCGACGAGGATCCAAGATAGACCTGGTTGTTCTTGAGGTGC
Organism: Betaproteobacteria bacterium; assembly: GCA_031368125.1. Lineage (GTDB taxonomy): Bacteria > Pseudomonadota > Gammaproteobacteria > Burkholderiales > Burkholderiaceae_C > CAISIP01. The sequence goes on along the minus strand of JANLQZ010000591.1, from coordinate 4,308 downwards.
TCGGCCAGGCACTCCTGGCAGGTGAATACATACTCGGTCATCGCACCGGCCATCGCCCAGGGATTGCTCCCCAGCATCGCGAGATCCACCGCAAGGTGCGTCTCGGGCACCTCGGACGGGAACAGCGGGGGCAACACGAACCCGATGTCGACCACGCCGTCGCGCAAGCCATTCATCATCTGCGGCAGGTTCAGCAACGACAACGGGAACATCTTGACTTCGAGCTCCCCGCCCGATTTTTCCTTGAGCGTCTTGGCAAACGCTTCAAGTCCGTGGTAGGCAGCCGTCCCTTGCGGGAACCCGACCGCCAGCTTGAGTTCGCGGGCGTTTGCCGACGAGGCCGCCATCAGCAGCGCCGACGCCCCGATGCACATGGATGCAAGCAGCTTGGTGACTTTCATACGATTTCCTTTTTGACATGAATACTGTTAGTACCGACGGTCGAAAACGCTTCGGCTGGTGTCGGTGCGGCTGGTGTAGGTGCGGCTGCGACATTGCCCCCTGGCTTCAGCGCCCGCCACGACCCAGCCACCGGATTGCAAGATCCGAGCACGGCCGGGCGCGGCACGCGAGTGTCTTGCCCGAAGCCGCCTGTTCCGGGCTCAGCGTGGAATCGGCGCGCGGCAACATCGCCACAAGGCCGGAATCGAGTTGCGAAATACACGTGCCGCAGTTGCCGCTGGCGCAGGCAAAGGGATAGTCGATGCCGGCCAGCACCGCGGCTTGCAGGACGGTCTGGTCGGCGCGGCACGCAAGCGTCGCGCCGGTGTTGGTGACCGTGACCTGGTACGTTTGTGCGCTCATGCCGCAGCCTGTCCGCGCCGCGAAGGCAGCTTGCGTACCGACGAAAACTCGGTGTTGTACCAGACCACCGACGGAAACTTTTCGAAGGCATGGCCGTACAGCGCCAGGATGACCGAGGGCTCGTCGCCCATGACCTCCTGGCTGTGGATGTCGTGGTCGGCCATCGCAAATCCATGGCCACGCTCCATGACGACCTCGCCGATGCGCGCGATCGTTGCGTAACCGTGCTTGGAGCCGTCGTCCGTGCGGCGCCAGTAGGTATGGCGCTCGCGCCCGTGCACCGAGGCATTCACGCACCAGATGCTGTGGGAATGCGGGTTGGAGATCTTGCCGGGCTTGCCAATCAGCAGGTGCAGCGCCAGACCGTCGTCCGGTTCCACGAGCAGCGAGTGCAGGCGGCCTTCTGCCATGGGCATGGGGAAGTCGCTCATCGGGAACAGTTCCGTGCGGGCGGCGAGCGCCGCCACCTTGAGCTTGAGTGCATGCAGCGCGGACGGTGTGCTGCCTTCCTGGTCGAGGATGGTGTGGGCCTGGCGCAAGAGCGCCTGGCAGGCCCGTTTGCGTTTGGTTGCGATGTCGGAGTCGCTGGATGTCGATGCCATGACGGACTTCCTTTCCTTGTGAACAGTGGATGATGAACCGGTGTCAGCGCGGTTGATCCGCGAATGAAAAACCCATGGTGCGCAGGTGGTAGAACAGTCCGCCATCCTGCACCACCAGGAACATGGCCTGGTGGTCCCCGTCGTTGTAATGGGAGTGAACACTTTGCGGCGGCGTCACCGTGGTGGCCCACTTCACCCAGTCCTTGCGTTTGCCGTCCATCAGCGAATAACACCCGTCGCCCTGCATCAGCAGCATGATGGCAGCCGCGTTGTGCCGGTGTGCCCGCTGCGAGGTGCCGCTCGGCAAGGCGTTCATGGCCAGCGTCAGCGTGGGCAGGATGTTGCGATTGGCTTCCTGCCGGTCGGACGAAAACAACACGGCGATTCCGGCCGTGGCTTCGTCGCGCCCGGTGTCCTGCAGCAGCTTGAGCTGGCGTGCGATCTCCGCGCCGGTGTAGTGCACCAGGTCGGTGGGCGCGGCGCCTTGCGGTGGCGCCCGCAGGGCCTCGAATGCAAGCTGGGGCTCGTTGGTGACCATCCACAACACGGCATCGGATCGCGCGTCATGGTTGAAGGTTTCGCCGCCCGGAAGAATGAAGACGTCGCCGGCGCCCCAGTCGATGCCGCCGGACCCACCGGCGGTCGACCCCTGGCCCTGAATGACATAACAGATCACGCCACTGGCGACAAAAGCCGTCGACAGGCTTTCTGCCGCGCGGATCTTCGCGTAGCGGGCAAGCATCAGTGGAGCCGTGGCGGGAAAGGGGCATGCCAGTTGCGTCGACAAGTCGCAGCTGATCAGACCGGTCGGGGTATCGGCGCGCAACGCCAGCTCGGGCTCGGCCGTAAAGATGTGATCCGGCACATCGGGAAGGCGGATGTCGAACGCATTGCCGGGGTTGAAGAAACGCGCCCGCGCCTGGGCCGGGCTGCCCGGATCGCGCGCGTACTGAACCGGCAGGTCGGCGATGGTCGTCATGCGATTCCCAGAAGCTGGCGCGCCTCCGCCATGCTGGCGCGCCGCTCGCCGACGGCCTCGATGATCTGCACCGCGCGCTCGACCAGCGGTGCATTGCCCGGTGACAACTGGCCTTGCGCGATGTACAGGTTGTCTTCCAGCCCCACACGCACATGGCCGCCCAGGATCACCGCCTGCGCGGCCATCGGGAATTCGAGGCGTGAAATACCGAAAGCCGCCCACACCGCCCCGGGGGGCAACTGGTTGCGCATGAGCAGCATGGTTTCGGTGTCCGCGGGTGCGCCCCAGTCGATGCCCAGGCACAGCTGGAACAGCGGCGGCGACTTGACCAGGCCACGCTTGACCATGTCGGCGGCCAGGCGCAGATGTCCGTGGTCGAACACCTCCAGCTCGGCCTTGACACCCGCGCCCGTGATCATGGCGGCCATCCGGTCCAGGTGCTGCGGCACGTTGATGAACGCCGCCGTCGACAGGTTCATGCTGACCACGTCCAGGCTGCACAGGTCGGGCTTGAGTTCGAGCACGTGCGCCACGCGTTCTTCCGGCGTGGTGATATTGCTTTCCGGCGAAGCCAGACGGGGATTGTCCCTGGACGGCGAGAAAATGCCGCCGAAGCCGGTGCTCAGGTTGATCAGCACGTCCACGCCGCTGGAACGAATGCGGTCCACCACCTCGCGGAAATACCGCAACTCCAGCGTGGCATTGCCGGTATCGGGATCGCGCACATGGATGTGGGTGATGTGGGCCCCGGCTTTGGCTGCCGCGATGCATTCGTCGGCGATCTGCACCGGCGTGATCGGCACATGCGGGTTCCGGCGGGCCGCTTCGGTGGAGCCGCCGGTGACTGCGCAACTGATGATGACTGGCCTTGCCATGTGGTGGTCCTTGTTCTCCGGCGCCTTCAACCGGCCCCGGCCTTTGTTCCTGCATCCCGCCTATACGCCGATCTGTTCCATGTGGTGGCAACGCCCGAAATGGCCCGGGTCGATCTCGCGCAACAGCGGCGCCTGTTCAGAGCAGATTGGTGTCGCGAACGGGCAGCGGGTGTGAAAGCGGCAACCCGACGGGGGATTGATCGGGCTGGGCAGGTCACCGCCCGGCACCAGCGCGCCGATGCGCGTTTCGTCCGACGCCGCGGCCACCAGCTGGCGTGTGTACGGATGCCTTGAGCGGCTGAACACCTGCAGCGCGGAGCCGATCTCCACCAGCTGCCCAAGGTACATGACACCGACATCGGTCGACATGTAACGCACCACCGCCAGGTCATGACCGATGAACAGGTAGGTGACGCCAAGCTTGCGCTGCACCTCCTCGAGCAGCTTCAGGATCTGGGCCCGCACCGAGACGTCCAGCGCCGATACCGATTCGTCCAGGACGATGATGCTGGGGTCGACCGACAGCGCCCGCGCGATCGCAATACGCTGGCGCTGGCCGCCGCTGAATTCGTGCGGGAACTTGCGCAGGTCGCTGCGGCGCAGCCCCACCAGTTCCATCAGGTCGCCGGCGTGCGACTCGCCGTCCGCCCAGCCCTTGCCGGTCTTGGTGACCCAGGGCTCGGCAATGATCCGACCGACGCGCAGGCGCGGGCTCAGCGCGCCATACGGGTCCTGCAGCACGGTCTGCACCGTGCTGCGGTATTGGCGCTCGCCCGCGGCGTCCTGCTGAAATATGTCCTTGCCGTCCACCAGCATGTTGCCGGCGGTCGGTCGCTCCAGCTTCAGCAGCATCTTGGCCACCGTGGTCTTGCCACTGCCCGACTCTCCGACCAGGCCGAAGGTGGTGGCGCGGGTGACCTTGAAGGACACGTCGTCGACCGCCTGTACCGTCGGCGCCGGCTCGAACAGCCGCTGGCGGTTCAGGCGATAACGCTTGCGCAGGCCCTTGGCCTCGATCAGCGGCGCTTCGCGCTGCGCCGGCGTGCTG
>JANLQZ010000590.1:0-3065 GCA_031368125.1 Betaproteobacteria bacterium | reverse complement strand
TTGTCGCCCCACCAGCCTTTCCAGCTGTCGTCGGGCCAGGGCCCGCGCACCGGGCCGAACATGTTGCGCCCGAGGATCCAGGCGCCGACGTTGTCGAAGCCGCGCCGGGCGAAATCGTCGTCGGTGCCGGTGCTGCCACCCGCGTTGCCGTGCATTGCCTGGAACGTGCGCGTGCCAAATGCCCATGAGTGCAGCGTGGTGCCGCCTTCGCCGAGCGGATTCTCCAGGCTCTGCCGGGGGCCTGCACCGAAACCGTCGATCGACACGCTGAAGCTGCCGACTCGGAGTCTGGAAATTGGGCACCTCGACAAAAGATTTGAAAGCGGTGGGGAATCGGCGCTTGCCGCAGCCGCCAGATTACCCCTTCTTGTAAGGGATGGAACAGCAACCCGACAAATTGCGCGACACTGCGCGCTGAGCGGCAGGGCGGGTAACTGAATCGATCAATTCAAGGAGTTGGGACATGGCGACACAGGAACGTGCAGTATTGGCAGGCGGTTGTTTCTGGGGTATGCAGGACCTGATCCGCAAGATGCCGGGGCTACAGGCCACACGCGTGGGTTATACCGGTGGCGACGTACCCAACGCAACCTACCGCAACCACGGCACCCATGCCGAGGGGATCGAGATCTTGTTCGACCCGGCGCTCATCAGCTACCGCAAACTGCTGGAGTTCTTCTTCCAGATCCACGACCCGACCACCAGGGACCGCCAGGGCAACGACCGCGGCCTGTCCTACCGCTCGGCCATCTACTACGTGTCGGAGGCGCAGAAGCAGGAAGCACTGCGCGCCATCGCGGACGTAGACGCCAGCGGCCTGTGGCCGGGCAAGGTGGTGACCGAAGTGGCGCCGGCCGGCGCGTTCTGGGAGGCCGAACCCGAGCACCAGGACTACCTGGAGCGTTATCCAAGCGGTTATACCTGCCACTATCCCAGGTCCAACTGGGTGCTGCCGGCACGGGCCACGGCCTGACGGTCCGCAATGCCGGTGGCCAGCCACCGGCCAGTGGACGACCAGTGGGCGGCCTCCCGGGTGTCAGAGCGTGAGAGGCAATTCATGGTCACAACGACGCATGGGCACTCGACCGGGACCGCGTTGGCTGCCGGCTTCCAACGCGCGGCCACGGCGCGTTCCGTGCATTAGTTGACGCAGCGCCGAATCGTGCTGGCGCGGTTTACCCGCCGTTACAAACTGGCGCGCGCTTTGCACCGGAACTTGTCTACCTTTGCGTTTGCCAGCCGTTGAGAAGCGGCTGACAAACTGCCCGGGCCGCTTCGTCGCCCGGCACCTGAAGGAAACCAACATGAACACCAGCGTCAATACCCTGCCGTCCTCCGCGGCCAACACCAAACCGCTCTGGGCCGCAGTCGGCGTCCTGGGGGTGGCCGTACTGGCCCTGGGCGCGAGCCTGGTCTATGTGCAATCCCGTCCGGTGGACGGGCACACCGCGCTGGCGACGGTCGCACCGGCGCTGCAGGCGGCACCCGCTCCGGTCGCCAGAATAGCTGCGACCGAGTCGCTCTCGACCCAGGAGGACCTGGTGGCACCGCCGCCCAAACCATCGGTGGCCTTGCCCAAACCGCCACCACCGAAGGTGCATCGTCCGGCGCCGGCTGCAGCGGCGGGCCCGGTTGCGGCAACCACGAGCCCCGCATCGACCGCGGCACCGTTGCCGGCGCCGGCCCCGGTCCAGGGCGCCGTGACCGCAGGTACGGGCAGCGGCGCGACCAGCGCACCATCGGTCGTCACCGACGCTGGCGTGGTCGCGAGCCAGCCTGTGATGACGGTGGCCAGGCCGGTATGCGCCAACTGCGGCACGATCGAGTCGGCCACGCCGGTCCAGCGCAAGGGATCGAGCTCCGGTGTCGGCACGGTCGCGGGTGGTGTGGTGGGGGCAGTCCTGGGCAACCAGGTCGGCAAGGGCAGCGGACGCACGGTCGCCACCATCCTGGGCGCCGTGGGTGGCGGCTTCGCGGGCAATGCGATCGAGCAGAATGTCAAGAAGGAAACCGTGTACCAGGTACGGGTCCGCATGGAGGACGGCAGCGTCAGGACCATCGAGCAGGCGGCCTTGCCGCAAGTAGGTGCGAAGGTCACGGTCGATGGTGGCGTCGTGCATTCGGCCGATGGCGGCTACTCTTCCGTGACGGCACCGAAACCACCTGCGCCGACGCCGACCCTGCTGGGCACCAACCGCAGCTGATGCGCGCCATCGGTTTTTTTGCAGTCTCCGGTCGGCCAGAAGAACGTACAGCCCGTTAAATCGATGTCAAATCGTGACTAACTTACCTGGAGACATTGCGATGAAGAAATTTCTGCTCACAACCCTTCTCGTGGCCGCTGCCAGCAGCTGGGCCCAGACCACCACGGTCCAGAGCGTGACGGACAAGGCCAAAGCCATGACCGACAAGGCCAAGGCGGCAATGGTGGTCGCCAGCTGCGACACCTGTGCCACGGTACAGACCGTGAAGCAGGTCAAGCGCAAGGGCAAGGGCGGCGCACTCGGTGTCGTTGGCGGCGCCGTCGCCGGCGGCCTGCTGGGAAACCAGATCGGCAAGGGCACCGGCAACACGGTCGCAACGGTGGGTGGTGCGGTCGCTGGCGGAGTGATCGGCAATGAAGTCCAGAAAAGGGTCACGAGCAAGAAGGTCTGGGTCACCACCGTCAAGATGAAAGACGGCAGCACCAGGACCTTCGAGCAGGAAGCACAGCCCACCTGGGCCGCCGGCAATGTCGTCAAGATCGACGGCAGCACGCTGACCAAACAGTAGAACCGGCCCGGGGCCGGCCTGCGGGTGGGGCGGCCCATGGCGTGGGCGCCCGCTGTCAGCCAGCGGTGCGCCTGCGCGCCAGCGCCAGGCGCTGCGCCAGCAGCAGCGATGTCACCGCCACGGTGGACATACCCAGCAGCAGCCACAAACCATGGCTGTAGCCGGCCTCCCGACTCCACAACAATCCCACAGCGAGGGGTGCGGCGGCACGCGCCAGGGCTGAGGGCACACCCAGCGCGCCATTGAGGCTGGCCACGTGGTCGCGGTCCACGTACTCGGCGATGACTGTTCCC
>JANLQZ010000568.1:0-3476 GCA_031368125.1 Betaproteobacteria bacterium | reverse complement strand
TCCTGCGCCTGCTCGGATCCGAAGAACTGGCGCGCTACATCGTCGACGAGGTGCAGGACGTCTACCGCCTGCAGGGCGTGAAGATCAACGACAAGCACATCGAGGTGATCGTGCGCCAGATGCTGCGCCGCGTGGTGGTCGGCAACGTCGGCGACTCGAACTACATCAGCGGTGAACAGGTCGAGCGCTCGGAGATGCTCAACACCAACGATGCCTTGCGCACCGAGGGCAAGATCCCCGCCACCTTCACCAACCTGCTGCTGGGCATCACCAAGGCGTCGTTGTCCACCGACAGCTTCATCAGCGCGGCCTCGTTCCAGGAGACCACGCGCGTGTTGACCGAAGCCGCCATCATGGGCAAACGTGACGAACTGCGTGGCCTGAAAGAGAACGTCATCGTCGGTCGCCTGATACCAGCCGGAACCGGCATGGCCTACCACGAGGCGCGCAAAGTCCGCGAGAACATGGACGACGCGGAACGCCGGGCGATTGCCGAGGCCGAGGCGGCCGAACTGGCCGGTGAATCGGAAGAGGGCTCGACCGCCGATGCCGGCGCGGGAACCGCGGCCGAATAACGCCCTGGGCGTGACCGGCACCAGCGCCCCAAGTCCCCGCCTGCGGGACTTGGGGCGTTTTTCGTCCTGCGCTGCAACCCTGCGGCGCAGCGCCTGAACGACTCGCACCATGGATTCGGCACTGCTGTGGCTGGCACTGGCCGTCGCGCTGTTCTGGTCGGTCGGGGCCTACAACCGGCTGGTGCGCCTGCGTTCGCTGGCGATCGCGGCCTTTCAGGTGCTGGACGCCCGCCTCGGCAACTACATCGTGCTGGTGGACACCCACATCAACGCTTCGGCCACCATCAGCACGCTGGCGCAGCAACCGTTCCATCCTGCAACGTCCACCCCCGTGTGGGCCGGCCTGCTGGGTGCGAGAACCCAGTTCGAGGCCTCGTTGCGCGTGGTGCGGCGGCGCGCGCTCGATGCCGGCGCGATGGCGGCGCTGCAAACCGCGCACAGCACATTGCAGGCGGCCTGGGCGCGTGTGCTGGCCCATGACCGCGACCAGGCCGAGCTGCTGCCGGCCTCGTGCGGCACGCAGTGGGACGACAACAGCCGGCTGGTGTCGCATGCGATGGCCGAGTTCAACCGCGCCGTGCTGGACCACAACGCCGCCATCACGCAGTTCCCCGCGTTGTTGCTGGCGCGCATATTCGGCTTTCGACCGGCGGGATGCCTGTGAACCAGCCGCTGGCCGGGCGCGGGGAACAGGGTTCCGCGCCGTTGTGGCGCCTGTTGCAGGCCACGGCCGCGGCTCTGCTGGCGGTGCGCTCGGGTGTCTCCGGCAGCGTTGCGCTGGACCAGGTCGAAGCGGCGCTGCGCCCCGCCGTGCAGTCGCTGTTCTACCAGGTGCTGCGCGCACTTGCGCGCGCCGAGCACCTGAGGCGCCAGCTCGCGACGCGTGCCCCGCCGCCACACACCGACGCGTTGTTGTGTGTGGCGCTGGCGCTGGCCTGGCGCGGCGAAGACGCGCCGTACGAAGTGTTCACGCTGGTCAACCAGGCGGTCGAGGCGGGCAAGCGCAACCCCGCCACCAAGGCACAGGCGTCCTTCATCAACGCCTGCCTGCGCCGCTTCCTGCGCGAGCGCGAGGCGCTGGTGGCGCGCTCCGAGCTCGACCCGGCTGCGGCCTGGAACCATCCCGCGTGGTGGATACGCCGGTTGCAGCAGGACCACCCGCAGCACTGGCAGGACGTCCTGCGCGCCGACAACCGCCAGGCGCCCATGACCCTGCGTGTCAATGCACGGCAATCGTCCGTCGCCGCCTACCTCGAACGGCTGCAGGCCGCGGGTATCGAGGCGCGCGCCAGCGGCAGTTGCGGGGTCTGCCTGACACGCGCACTGCCGGTGCACCTGCTGCCGGGATTCGCCACCGGCATGGTGTCGGTGCAGGACGCCGCGGCCCAGCTGGCTGCGCCCCTGCTGCTGGAGCACCTGCGCAGCGCCGCCGCCCGGCCCCGCATTCTGGACGCCTGCGCCGCGCCGGGCGGCAAGACCGCGCACCTGCTCGAGTCGATGGATTGCGACGTGACCGCGCTCGACCTGGACCCGGCGCGGTGCGCGCGCATTACGCAGACGCTGGAGCGCCTGGGCCTGCAGGCCCGGGTGGTCGCCGGCGACGCGTCGCGGCCGCCCGACTGGTGGGACAACACGTTGTTCGACGCCGTGTTGCTCGATGCGCCCTGCACCGCGTCGGGCATTGTGCGGCGGCACCCGGACGTTCCCTGGCTGCGCCGCGAATCCGACATCGCCCAGCTGGCGGTGGTCCAGGCCAGGCTCCTGCGCAGCTTGTGGCCATTACTCCGGCCGGGCGGCCGGCTGCTGTATTGCACCTGCTCGGTGTTCCGCAGCGAGGGCAGCGAACAGATACAAACGTTTCTTGCACACAACACCGATGCCCGCTTGCTGCCGTCTCCCGGTCATTTGCTGCCCCATTTCGACGCAAACGACGGGAGCCTCCCGGACAATCGATCCGGTGACCATGACGGCTTTTTTTACGCACTGCTGGAAAAACACGCGGCTTGAGCTGGCAGTGGCGCTGCTGGGCGTCCTGCTGGCAGCGGCATTCCCGTTGCCGTTGCGGGCCGAGACCACCAGTGCCGAGGTGAGCCTGCTGCGGCTCGAGCGCGCGCCCGACGGCATCTTCCTGTACGCCAATGTGAAGGTGGAGTTGCCGGCGGCGGTGGAAGACGCGCTGATGAAGGGCGTACCCATGTTCTTCGTCGCGCAGGCCGATGTGGTGCGCCACCGCTGGTACTGGACCGACCGCCGCGTGGCCAGTGCGCAGCGCCACATGCGCCTGGCCTACCAGCCGCTGACGCGCCGCTGGCGCCTGAACGTGGCATCGGGGGTGATCACGGCCAGCAGCGTCGGCCTGGCGCTCAACCTCAACTTCGATTCCCTGGGCGACGCCATGTCGGCGCTGCAGCGGATGTCGGGGTGGAAGATCGCCGATGCGTCGCAGATCGAGGCCGACGCGACCCACAAGGTCGAGTTCCGTTTCGAGCTCGACCTGGCGCAATTGCCGCGCCCGTTCCAGATCGGCGTGTTCGGCCAGGCCGACTGGAGCATTTCGGCCACCGCCAGCCAGCAAATCGGCCCCGAAGGCTCGAAATGAACAACCGCCGGTCCGGCGCGCAGCAGGTGGAGCGGTCCCGGTTGCAGGACTCCCGGGCGCTGCGCTGGACCGTCGGCGCGGGCATGACCGCCATGGCCGCGATCGGCCTGGTGTTGTTGTTCCTGCTCACCCAGGCCACCAACAACCGGCAGCTGTACGAACGCAACTATGCGCGCCTGTTCACGCTCAACGTCGTGGTGGCGGCCGTGTTGTTGTCGGTGATCGTCTGGATCGCCGTGCGGCTGGCGGTGCGGCTGCGCCAGAAACGTTTCGGCAGCCGGCTGCTGGTCAAGCTGGCGGCC
>JANLQZ010000559.1:0-3350 GCA_031368125.1 Betaproteobacteria bacterium | reverse complement strand
GCGGGCAACCTGGCGGCCAAGTTGTTCGCGGTTCAGACCTGGGTATCGGTGGCGCTCGGTGTGGCCCTGCTGGTCGCGTCCCGCCCAGGGCCGTCGCCGGTTCCAGGCGCCAGGGTTGGTGCTTCCACGATTTTCATACTGGGCGCTATGCTGCTGGCCTTGTTGACCGAATTCGCAGTGGCGCCGCGGGTTGTTGCGCGCGACAACCCGCCGCTCTGGCACGCCGTTGGCAGCGCCATGTACCTCGCGCAGTGGTTATGTGCCGGTGCGACGTTTCGGGCAATGGTTCGAACTGCTGCGCCAGCTCAGGTCTGACTGCGCTTCTTGACGCTGACCTGTCGGGGTTTGGCCCGCTTGACCTGCCCGCCTGGTGTGAGTCGCTGGTTACCCAGGACCCGCAGTGTTTTGACTTCCGGGCGCTGGCCGCCGCGTTTGCTGTACTTGAGCACCTTGACATCGCGCGGGCCTGGCATCCGGTCCGCGTCCGGCTCGTTTTCCCGCGCGGGCTTCGGCCGCCACAGGACCAGCAGCTTGCCGATGTGCTGGATCGGCGCGGCGTCCAGTTCATCGGCAAGCGCCTGAAAAACGGCTTCGCGAGCGGCCCGGTCGTCTGACAGCACCCGCACCTTGATCAGGCCATGTGCATCCAGGGCCGCGCCGGCCTCATTTTTTACCGCCGCGGTCAGCCCGTCGGACCCGATCATGACCACCGGGTCAAGGTGGTGGGCCAGGGCCCGCTGTTCTTTGCGTTGTGCAGGTGTCAGGTGGATTTGGGGCATGTGGCTATTATCGGTCGAACCCACGGCTCCGGCGGGTTGGCACAGGCGCCAAAACGGCGCGTGCGCCGCTGCTCCCGCGGCCACATGTCAATTTTGAAGGCAGCAATGAAAACCAGGACCAAGAGCAAGAAAGTCAACAAGGCATGGCTGAACGACCACCTGAACGACCCTTATGTGAAGCTGGCCAAACGCGAGGGCTACCGCGCGCGCGCCGCGTACAAGCTCAAGGAGATCGACGAGACACTGCATCTGATCAAACCCGGCGACCTGGTGGTCGATCTGGGTTCCGCCCCGGGCGCCTGGAGTCAGTACGTGCGCAGCCGTTTTGCACCCAAGACCGCCGCTGGCGGCGGGGCCGCAGTCGGCGCGCTCCATGGCACCATCATCGCGCTGGATGTTCTACCGATGGACCCGGTCGAGGGCGTGATCTTCCTTCAGGGCGATTTCCGGGAGCCGGAGGTGCTCAACCAATTGGCCGAGGCGATGGACGGGAGGCTCGCCGATGTCGTGCTGTCCGATATGGCGCCCAACCTGTCCGGGATCGAGTCGGCCGACGCCGCACGCATCTCGAACCTGGTGGAGCTGGCACTTGATTTCAGTCAACATCACATGAAGCCGCACGGAGCGCTGGTGGTCAAGGTATTCCATGGCAGCGGCTACAGTCAACTGGTGAAACTTTTCAAGCAGTCATTCCTGGTGGTAAAGCCGATCAAGCCGAAGGCCTCGCGCGACAAATCCTCCGAAACTTTCCTGATCGGAATTGGCCTGAAACGCAGTCTCGGGGCGGGCGAACCCTTGCCCATCGGGCAGGTCGGGGCGTAGCCTCGACGGAGCGAGGGCGCGGCATTCGCGGCGGCATTGGGCGTGCGTGGTCGCCGTACCGCGCCAATCCCCCTGTTGCATCTGCGGTTGAACGTGCGAAATTCGCATGCCGCGCGCCTTGAAACGCCTAAAATGGGACGCAAGTACGCCTTGTGTTTTGAATGCTGCATAACGCGCCTTGCGCATTGGCCTCCACCGAAACGTCTTTTTCTGTTGCCCCGTGATTGGAGCCCCGCTTGAATAATCAGTGGTTTTCAAAAGTTGCCGTTTGGCTGGTCATCGCCTTGGTGTTGTTCACCGTATTCAAACAGTTCGATACCCGGGGTGTGGCGAACGCCGGCTACCTCGGTTATTCCGACTTTCTGGAAGAAGTGCGTGGCAAACGCATCAAGAGCGCAATCATCCAGGAGGGGCAGGGCGGCACCGAAATCATCGCGGTGACCAATGAAGACCGCAAGATCCGCACCACGGCGACTTATCTGGATCGTGGGCTGGTCGGTGACCTGATCGCCAACGGCGTCAAGTTCGATGTGAAGGCCCGCGAGGAGGGTTCGCTGCTCATGACCCTGCTGGTCAGTTGGGGTCCGATGTTGCTGTTGATCGGCGTCTGGGTCTACTTCATGCGCCAGATGCAGGGCGGTGGCAAAGGCGGCGCGTTCAGTTTTGGTAAGAGCAAGGCGCGCATGCAGGACGAAAACACCAACCAGGTCACCTTTGCAGATGTCGCAGGTTGCGACGAAGCCAAGGAAGAGGTCAAGGAGGTGGTCGATTTCCTCAAGGACCCGCAACGATTCCAGAAGCTCGGGGGACGCATTCCGCGAGGGCTTTTGCTGGTGGGGCCTCCCGGCACCGGAAAGACGTTGCTCGCAAAGGGTATTGCCGGTGAAGCCAAGGTGCCGTTTTTCTCGATTTCCGGCTCGGATTTCGTCGAGATGTTTGTCGGTGTCGGCGCCGCCCGGGTGCGCGACATGTTCGACAACGCCAAGAAGAACGCCCCGTGCATCATTTTCATCGACGAGATCGATGCCGTGGGTCGCCAGCGCGGGGCCGGTCTCGGTGGTGGCAACGACGAGCGTGAACAGACACTCAATCAGATGCTGGTCGAGATGGATGGCTTCGAGACCAACGTCGGCGTGATCGTGGTGGCCGCCACCAACCGCCCGGATATCCTGGATGCGGCGCTGTTGCGGCCCGGCCGCTTCGATCGCCAGGTCTATGTGACGCTGCCCGATATCCGCGGACGCGAGCAGATTCTCAATGTGCACATGCGCAAGGTGCCTTTGGGGCAGGACGTCAGTTCCAACATCATTGCGCGCGGCACACCCGGCATGTCCGGGGCCGACCTGGCGAACCTGTGCAACGAAGCCGCGCTGATGGCGGCCAGGCGCAATGCCCGCGTGGTGGAAATGCAGGATTTCGAGAAGGCCAAGGACAAGATCCTCATGGGTCCCGAGCGCAAGAGCATGGTGATGCCCGAGAGCGAGCGCATCAACACCGCCTACCACGAGTCGGGCCACGCCCTGATCGGAAAACTGCTACCCAAGTGCGACCCGGTGCACAAGGTGACCATCATTCCGCGCGGCAGGGCGCTGGGCGTCACGATGAGCCTGCCGGCGCAGGACCGCTACAGCTACGACAGCGAGTTCATGCTCAACCAGATCAGCATGTTGTTTGGTGGGCGTATTGCCGAAGAGGTGTTCATGCACCAGATGACCACTGGCGCCAGCAACGACTTCGAACGTGCAACAC
>JANLQZ010000555.1:0-13487 GCA_031368125.1 Betaproteobacteria bacterium | reverse complement strand
GGCCTCGTTGCGACGCCAGGGAGTAACTCCCTCAAAGATCAAGAAGCGGCGCACCGGGGGCGGGGGCACGATCAAGCCCAAGGACCTGGCGATTTTCACCCGCCAACTTGCGACCATGATGAAGGCCGGCGTTCCGTTGCTGCAGGCGTTTGACATCGTCGGGCGCGGCAATCCGAATCCACGCGTGACCAAGTTGCTCAATGACATCCGGACCGACGTCGAAACCGGCACCTCGCTGAGCGTGGCGTTTCGCAAGTTCCCGCTGTACTTCGACAACCTCTATTGCAATCTGGTCGAGGCCGGAGAATCAGCCGGCATCCTGGATCAGTTGCTGGACCGGCTGGCCGTCTACATGGAAAAGACCGAAGCCATCAAGTCCAAGATCAAGTCGGCGTTGATGTACCCGATCACCGTTTTGATCGTAGCTTTTGTGGTGGTGTCGGTGATCATGATTTTCGTGATTCCCGCTTTCAAGGAGGTCTTCGCGAATTTCGGCGGAGAACTGCCGATGCCGACTCTGGTGGTGATCGCGATGAGCGAGTTCTTCATCAAATACTGGTACCTGATTTTTGGCGGCCTTGGAGGTGGCGTGTATTTCTTCATGGAGGCATGGAAACGCAACGAGAGGATGCAGGACGTGATGGACCGCATCATGCTCAAGCTCCCCATTTTTGGCGTGCTCGTGGAGAAGTCGTGTATCGCGCGCTGGACGCGCACGCTCTCCACCATGTTCGCGGCTGGCGTTCCTCTGGTCGAGGCCCTCGACTCCGTTGGCGGCGCTGCCGGCAACTCGGTGTTTGCCCGCGCCACGACCAGGATACAACACGAGGTATCGACCGGGACCGCCCTGACTGTGGCCATGACCAATGCCAACCTGTTTCCGTCGATGGTGTTGCAGATGTGCTCGATTGGCGAGGAGTCGGGCTCCATTGATCACATGCTTGCCAAGGCTGCCGATTTTTTCGAGGCGGAAGTGGATGACATGGTGGCGGGCATTTCCAGCCTCATGGAGCCCATCATCATCGTGATCCTCGGCACCGTGATCGGTGGGATCGTGGTGGCCATGTACCTGCCCATCTTCAAACTCGGGGCCGTCGTTTGATGCTGGGTGCCCCGGTGTTGGAGGCCTCGGTATTCGGTGTGTTGGGCTTGCTGATCGGGAGTTTCCTGAACGTTGTCATCTACCGCCTGCCCAAGATGCTTGAGGCGGAGTGGTCATCCAACTGCGCGGAGTTGTCGGGCGAGGAACCAAAACCGGCGGCGCCTTTCGATTTGGTCCGTCCACGTTCGAGTTGTCCCAGTTGCAGTCACCAGATTCGGTGGTACGAAAACATCCCGGTGCTGAGTTACCTCGTCTTGCGCGGAAAGTGCTCACATTGCGGCACTTCGATCGGCATCCGATACCCGATTGTCGAGATCGTCACGGCACTTTTTTTTGTGCTGGCCGCCTCGTATTACGGACTGACGCCGACTTCTTTTGCGTGGGCGGCGTTGGCCTGCCTGCTGATTGCCCAGTTTTTCATTGACTTCGATACCCAGTTGCTGCCGGACGACTTGAATTACCTGATCCTGTGGCTGGGTTTGATCGCGTCTGCGATCGGATGGACGTCCGTACCGATCAAGTCCGCCGTCTGGGGCGCCGTATTCGGCTACCTGAGTCTGTGGACGGTCTACCAGGTCCATTACCGATTGACAGGCAAGCAGGGGATGGGCCACGGAGACTTCAAACTCCTGGCCGGCCTCGGTGCCTGGTTTGGAGCCGAGTACTTGGTCGCGCTGATCCTGCTGTCGTCGATCGTTGGATCAGTCATTGGGGGCAGCCTGCTTTTGGCGGGGCGACTGGCCAACCGCGACATCCCGATACCGTTTGGTCCTTTCCTGGCCGGGGCGGGCCTGTTGGCAATGGCAGTCGGGCCCGGGCGACTTGTGACCATGGTCCCGTTTGCCTTCCCGTTTTCGCATCTCGCTCGCTGAATCCATGAACCGCGTCGGGTTGACCGGTGGCATCGGCAGCGGGAAGAGCACGGTCGCCGATTTTCTGCGATTGCGCGGCGCCGTCGTGATCGATGCCGACGCGATCTCGCGCGACGTGACGGCGCCCGCGGGGCCGGCCATCGAGCTGATCATCGATGCATTTGGTGCAGACTTCATAGGCGCCGATGGTGCGCTCGACCGCGCGAAGATGCGTCAGGCGAGTTATGCGGACATCGGCACGCGCCGACGCCTCGAAGCCATCATCCATCCCCTGGTCGAGAATGAATCCGCACGCCAGGAGGCGGCCGCGGTCGAAGCCGGATGCCCTTGCATCCTGTTCGACATCCCGTTGCTTGTTGAGTCGCGCCGTTGGCGCCAGCGCGTGGACCATGTCCTGGTGGTCGATTGCATAACCGAGGTGCAAATTGCCCGCGTGGTGGTCCGCAGCGGCCTGGAACGCGACGCCATCGAGAAGATCATCGCCTCCCAGGTGTCACGCGGACAGCGCCTGCACGCGGCAGACATCGTCATCTTCAACGCAGGTGATTCAATGCAGGTTCTTGCGCGCGAGATTGAGCAGATCGCCCACCGCTTCGGGCTATGATTGGTCGATCGGAAAGTTCAGCGTGATCCTATACGAGTACCCATTCAACGAGCGCATCAGGACCTATTTGCGCCTCGAACATCTTTTTCGGCGCTTGTCAGAACTAGTATCGCGCGACAGTGCCTTGGACCACCACTACGCACTGTCGACCATCTTCGAAGTCATGGACGTCGGTGCGCGCGCAGACCTCAAATCCGATTTGCTCAAGGATCTGGAGAAGCAGCGGCAGGTCCTGAACGCGTTCCGCGGTAACCCTGTCATCTCCGAACGTGCGCTCGATGCGATCGTGGGTCAACTCGACCATTGCTTTACGGGGCTCACCAGCGTTCCCGGCAAGGCGGGAACCGCACTGACGGAAAACGACTGGCTGATGAGCATTCGCAGCCGCGTCGGCATTCCTGGGGGAACCTGTGAGTTCGACCTGCCGGCCTACTACGCTTGGCAACATCAGCCGGCCGAAACCCGCCGCAAGGATCTCCAGCGCTGGGCGTCCACATTGGCACCATTGGCGGACTCGGTGGCGCTTCTGCTCAAGCTGCTGCGCGAGTCCGGCGCACCACAAAAAATCATGGCCACCGGTGGCCAGATGCAGCAGAATCTTCCGCCGGGCAGGACGTTCCAGTTACTCCGGCTATCGATCGACCCGGCACTCGGTCTTGTACCGGAAATCAGCGGGAATCGGCTCATGGTATCAATCCGTTTCATGCGACACGCAGCGGACGACCGCCTGCATGCCGCCAATGAAGACTGCGCCTTTGAACTGGCCCTGTGCTCCTGAAACCGGTATTGCGTTGGTCCCGATACCATCTGGCCGTGAACGATACCGTCCCGCCGCGCACCCCCCGACTGGTGACTTGCCCCAGTTGCCTCGGCGAGAGCCTGTACAACCTGTCCAACCCGTATCGCCCGTTTTGCAGCGCGCGCTGCAAGAACATGGACCTTGGGGCCTGGGCCAGCGAAGGATTCCGCGTACCTGTCGAAAATGCACCGGAACAACCGCCTGAGCCCGACCCGCGACTGCAATAGTCCTTGGCACCTCGGGCACCAACCGCGGCAGACCTGAGCAGAACCAAGTCAGTGCGTCGCCCCGGCGAAGCCACGCTCCGCGGCGAGCATTTTCAGGACCGGCACAGTTCCGGGCAGCACTGGTGACACCTGCACCGGAAGCTGCTGCCAGCTGAACGACTGCGCTTCGCGCATTTGCAACGCACCAGTCCATGCCAACACCTTCCAGAAATGCAAACGGACCAGGGCATGCGGGTAATCCACGACTTCCACCTGCCACGGCTTGGCCGCCTTTACAGCGATGCCGAGTTCCTCGGCCAATTCCCTGCGCAGCGCCTGCTCGACCGTTTCCCCCTCCTCGAGTTTTCCGCCCGGGAACTCCCAATAACCCGCATAGACCTTACCCGCGGGCCTGGACGTCAACAGGAAGCGGGCGCCGGAATCGACCAGTATGCCGACCGCAACGTCGACGGCCTTGCGATCGACGCCTGCCTCGCGTGGCACCTCGGGATTTGCAATCACGACACGAGGACTTACGGCCGCCACGGCATCTCCAGCCGCACCGCATGGTCGCACCACGGCAACCGCTGGCCAATCATCTGCTCGTTGCCGATGCGTTCAGAGCCCATGGCTATTGCGCGTGCCTGCCGCTGTAATCGCGCGCAAACTGGTATGCGACGCGGCCGCTGCGTGATCCGCGCTCCAGCGCCCACACCAGGGACTCGGCACGCGACGCGCCAATCTCTGCCGCCGTAAGACCGAACGACGAAAGCCATTGCGCGGTGATGGCGAGGTAGTCGTCCTGCGTAAACGGGTAGAAACTGACCCACAAGCCAAAGCGCTCGGAGAGTGAGGTCTTCTCCTCCACCACCTCCCCCGGATGCACTTCACCATCTTCGGTATGGGTGTAGCTGAGGTTCTCCTTCATGTACTCCGGCAGCAAGTGGCGGCGGTTGCTGGTGGCGTAGACCAGCACATTGGCTGTGGTCTCGGCCACCGATCCGTCGAGGATGGACTTGAGCGCCTTGTATCCAGGTTCACCCTCGTCGAAACTCAGATCGTCGCAGAACACGATGAATTTCTCGGGCCGATCGGACACCACGTCGACAATATCCGGCAAATCCGTCAGGTCGGCCTTGTCGACTTCGATCAGGCGCAAACCGCGGGGCGCGAATTCACGCAGGCAGGCCTTGATCAACGAGGACTTCCCGGTTCCGCGCGCGCCCGTGAGCAACACGTTGTTGGCCGCCTTGCCTTCAACGAACTGCAGGGTATTGCGCCGGATTTTCTCCTTCTGCGGTTCGATCTTCTTGAGGTCGTTCAACCGCACCAATCCGACGTGGCGCACCGGCTCGAGCGTCCCGTGTCCGGAACTGCGTTTGCGATAGCGGTATGCGATGGCCGCAGACCAGTCCGGTACCGACAGCGGCTGCGGCAGCACCGACTCGATGCGCGCGATCAGTTGTTCCGCACGCAGCACGAGGTGTTCAATTTTTTCATTCATTCCAGGAACCCAGGATGCCACCCCTGCCGATGGCCATGCCGGCTAGGAGCGGTAGTCTGCATTGATGGATACATACTCGTGGCTCAGGTCACACGTCCATACCGTGTCACTGGCCGCTCCACGACCCAGGTCGACGGCGACATCGATCTCGCTTTGCCGCAACACGCGTTGGCCGTCTTCTTCCCGATACGCCGGATGGCGGCCGCCGCGGGTCGCCACATGCACGTCGTCGAGAAACAACTCGATTCGGCCCTGGTCCAGATCGCCAATACCTGCGTACCCGACCGCCGCGAGAATCCTGCCGAGGTTCGGATCACTAGCGAAGAACGCGGTTTTCACCAATGGGGAATGGGCGATGGCGTAAGCAACCAGACGACACTCGCTGGCGTCGCGCCCGCCACGCACCGTGATCGTGATGAACTTCGTGGCACCTTCGCCATCACGCACGATCGCCTGCGCGAGATTGCGAGCAACCACAAGCATCGCCGACTTCAGCGCCAGTCCATCCACACTGTCCAGAGAGCCAATTGACCGGTGCGCTGCCTTGTTGGTCGCGATGACGATGAACGAGTCATTGGTCGAGGTGTCGCCGTCCACGGTCACGCGATTGAAAGAACCCTCGGCCAGTTCATGCGCCAGTCGCTGCATCGCGCTCTGGTCCACGCATGCATCGGTTGCCAAGAATCCAAGCATCGTGGCCATATTTGGCCGGATCATTCCCGCGCCCTTGCTGATTCCGGTCACCGTGATCAGTGCGCCGCCGACCATGGCCTGGGTGCTGAAGGCTTTGGGAACAGTGTCGGTCGTCATGATGCCCTGCGCCGCACGCAGCCAGTTGTCTTCGCGGGCGTCGGCAATCGCACCAGCCAGCCCGGCTGTCACGCGATCCTCCGGCAGCGGCTCCATGATGACCCCGGTCGAAAACGGCAACACTTCCTGCGCCACCAGCCCCAATTGCCGCGCCAATGCCGCGCAGGTACTTCGGGCCCGCGCCAGCCCCTCGGCGCCAGTGCCGGCGTTGGCATTGCCGGTGTTGATGAGCAGCGCGCGCACCCCCGACCCGGTCGCAAGATGCTCACGACACACCTGCACCGGTGCCGCACAAAACCGGTTGGTAGTGAACACCGCCCCTACCGACGCGCCCTGCTCGATCAGCACCACGCTCAAGTCCTTGCGGTCCGGCTTGCGAATTCCAGCTTCGGTAACGCCAACCCGAACGCCGCTGACCGGAAGCAGTTCAGCGGCAAGCGGGACCGGTAGATTGACTGGCATGGCGCGCTTTCAATTTAGTTTGCCGTGGCACTGTTTGTACTTTTTGCCGCTGCCACAAGGACAGGGTTCGTTGCGACCCACGCGCGGCACTCGCCCAGCCGCCGGCGCGGCCGCCGTGCCGGACCGGCGTAACACCGTCTCGGCGTCCAGCGTGGTTTGCACTTCGCCGGTTTCGGTTGGCGCCGTATAGGTCACGTTGCTGATGCTCTCGGCCCGGCTTTCCATTTCCTGCGCGGCCTGCCCCAGTTGCTCGCCGGATTGAATCCGGACCGTCATCAGAATCTTGGTGACCTCGTTCTTGACCGAGTCCAACAACTGACCGAACAACTCGAATGCCTCGCGCTTGTACTCCTGCTTGGGCTGCTTTTGCGCATAACCGCGCAAGTGAATTCCCTGCCGCAGATAGTCCAGCGCGCTCAGGTGCTCGCGCCAGTGCGTATCAATGCTTTGCAGCAATACCATGCGCTCGAACTGGGTGAAGTTCTCCCCACCGATCAAGTCCACCTTGGCGGCAAATGCCTCGTTCGCCGCAGCCTGCACCTTCTCCAGGATATCTTCATCCGAGATGGCGGTCGCGCTTTGCACGGTCTCCTGCAGCCCGAGCGTTATCTGCCACTCGTCCGCCAACACCTTTTCGAGCGTCGCGATGTCCCACTGTTCCTCGACCGACTCGGCTGGAAGGTATTGCCGCACCAGATCGGCAAAACTGCCTTCGCGCAACGCGGCTATCTGGGCCGTCAGGTCGGTCGCGTCCAATATGCTGTTGCGCTGCTGGTAGATCACTTTGCGCTGGTCGTTGGACACGTCGTCGTATTCGAGCAACTGCTTGCGCATGTCGAAGTTGCGCGCCTCGACCTTGCGCTGCGCACTTTCTATGCTGCGGGTGACTATGCCGGCTTCTATCGCTTCGCCGTCCGGCATCTTGAGCCGGTCCATGATCGCCTTGACTCGGTCGCCCGCGAAGATGCGCATCAGCGCATCGTCCAAGCTCAGGTAAAACCGCGAGGACCCAGGATCGCCCTGGCGACCGGAGCGTCCACGCAACTGGTTGTCGATGCGCCGCGACTCGTGGCGCTCGGTGGCGATGATGCGCAAACCGCCGACCGCAGTGACACTCTCGTGGTCCCTGGTCCACTGTGCACGCAATTCGGCGATGCGCTGCGCGCGCGTTGCTTCGTCGAGGGCCGGATCCTCGTCGATCGCCTGCACCAGCTTTTCGATGTTTCCACCCAGCACAATGTCGGTCCCGCGACCCGCCATGTTGGTGGCAATGGTGATCATTTTCGGACGACCAGCCTGTGCCACGATCTCCGCTTCGCGGGCGTGTTGCTTGGCATTGAGCACCTGGTGCGTCAACTTTTCCTTGTCCAGCAGTGCCGAGATGATCTCGGAGTTTTCGATCGACGTCGTTCCCACCAACACCGGTTGACCGCGCTCGTGGCACTCCTGGATGTCCTTGATGGCCGCTTCGTATTTCTCCCTCGTGGTCTTGTAGACCCGGTCAAGCTGGTCTTCGCGCCGGCTCGGACGGTTATGCGGCATCACCACCGTCTCGAGCCCGTAGATCTCCTGGAACTCGTAGGCTTCCGTGTCGGCCGTGCCCGTCATCCCCGCAAGCTTTCCGTACAAGCGGAAATAGTTCTGGAAGGTGATGGAAGCCAGGGTCTGGTTTTCCGGCTGGATCGCGACCCCCTCCTTGGCTTCCACGGCCTGATGCAGTCCGTCGCTCCAGCGCCGCCCGGTCATCAGCCGACCCGTGAACTCGTCCACGATCACGATCTCGTCCGCCTGCACGACGTAATGCTGGTCGCGGTGGTACAGATGGTTGGCGCGCAAAGCCGCATACAAATGGTGCATCAGCGTAATGTTGGCCGGGTCGTACAGCGTCGCACCCTCGGGGATCAAGCCCATCTCGAACAGGATCCGTTCTGCGCTCTCGTGGCCCTGTTCGGTCAGAAATACCTGGTGGCTCTTCTCGTCCAGCGTGAAGTCGCCCGGCTTGGTCACGCCTTCACCGGTGCGCGGATCGGCTTCACCCTCCTGGCGGGTCAGCTTGGGAACCATCTTGTTGATGGCGAGGTAAAGGCTGGTATGGTCCTCGGCCTGGCCACTGATGATCAATGGCGTGCGCGCCTCATCGATCAGGATCGAATCCACCTCGTCCACGATCGCGTAATTGAGCCCGCGCTGCACCCGGTCGGCGACCTCGTAGACCATGTTGTCCCGAAGATAGTCAAAGCCGAATTCGTTGTTGGTGCCATAGGTAATGTCGGCACGGTAGGCCGCCTGTTTTTCCTCGCGCGGCATCTGCGGCAAGTTGATACCGACCGAAAGCCCTAGGAAGTTGTACAGCTTGCCCATCCACTGCGCGTCTCGGCTGGCCAAGTAGTCATTGACCGTCACCACGTGAACGCCCCTGCCGGTCAGCGCGTTGAGATATACGGGCAAGGTCGCAGTAAGGGTCTTGCCCTCGCCGGTGCCCATCTCGGAAATCTTGCCGAAATGCAGTGACATGCCGCCGAGCAACTGCACATCGAAGTGGCGCATCTTCATGACCCGCTTGGAGCCTTCGCGAACGACCGCAAACACCTCGGCCAGCATGTCTTCGAGGGCTTCGCCACCGGTCACCCGGTCCTTGAATTCCTGGGTCTTGGCGCGCAGGCCCTCGTCCGTCAGGCGCTCAAGTTCGACCTCCATGGCGTTGATACGCACTACCGTGTTTCGGTATTGCTTGAGCAGGCGGTCATTGCGACTGCCGAAGATTTTTGTCAGGAAGTTGGTGGCCATGAATGCAAGACCGCCCTGTCCACCCGCATGGGTCGACAAAACAGCGCAATCCTCTTTTCAAACGGGATGGAAGTGGGCTCCATCAAGCCAAACACAACCACGCGGTGGCGCAGGCGATGGTGAAACCGGAGCGGCGATTTTACCTTTGTACGGCGCGCCGCTTTTCGCCACTTGGACCCGACGGCATGCGCGCCGACCGCAAGGCCAGCCTGGCCGACTGCTGGGCGGCGAGGTTTCCGCCAGCGTCCAGGAATTTCTGCGGGTCCTGGGGAATGCCCTGCACCAGCACCTCGAAATGCAAATGCGAACCGGTCGAGCGCCCGGTCGATCCAACCTCGGCAATGCGTTGTCCGCGCTTGATCAGATCACCCTTCTTGACGAATACAGCCGACGCATGCGCGTAGCGGGTGACAAGATCGTTGCCGTGATCGATCTCGACCACGTTGCCATAGGCCGGGTGGTACTCCTGCGTCACCACCACGCCACCGGCGGCGGCGACTATCGGCGTACCGGAGTCGGCCTGAAAGTCCAACCCGGTGTGCAAGGCCGAATGCCCCGTGATTGGATCGATGCGCCAGCCGAAGTCCGAGCCCAGACTTCCGCTCGACACCGGCTTTTGGGTCGGCACCATCATGCTGCGCATCTTCTGGTCGAAAAGACGCGACTCCAGGACCGTCAGCAGGTCCGTGCGCTGATCCGTCACGCGGGCGAGGTCGGTCAGCGTGATCTGCAACTCGTCCATCGACAGCGGCCGGCCCGATACCAGCGCGCCACCCTGTCCGGGCCGGGTCTTGATATCGCCCGGGTTGATACCGGCAAGGCCTGAGACCCGTTCACCCAGAGACTCGAGTTGCGTCAACTTGGCCTGGACTTCGCCGAGCCTGCGCGCCAGCACATCCAGGTTCTCGCGCATGAACCGGTCGCGTTGCTCGAACTCGTCTTTGACAACCAGGCGCACCAGCGAACCAATCACCGGCCAGCCCTCTCTGGCGCCCTTCAGGAACACCCAGTGGTACAAGGCGGCCGCCACCACCATCAGCACAAGCGACAACGCCAATCCGATCAGTGCGAGACGTGTACCCGACAGATGCACCGCGCGGCTTTTCGCGAGCCATGCGTCCGTGATAATCAAATGCATTCGCTGCTCCGTTCAACCATCGGTTTCATGAAACGCCAACATTCCGTCACCCTCTTGCAGGCCTCCCAGGCCTCACCGGTGCTGGCACGCCTGACGGACCTGACCCGGGATTCGGTGGCGCGCCTGGGCGCGATCCATGATCTGATCCCGGCGGCACTGCGGTCATCGGTCCAAGCCGGTCCTATCGACGGTGCGGTCTGGTGCCTGTTGATCAACAACACCGCGACCGCCGCCAAGATGCGCCAGCTGCTGCCAGCCCTCGAATCCCATTTGCGGTCCAAGGGCTGGGACGTCGATTCGATCCGGCTGAAGGTGCGGAACTCGTAACTCGCCACTGCGTTCCGGGCCTGCGTCAAAATGGTGCCGATTAACGGATTCGAACTGTTGACCTACCGCTTACAAGGCGGTTGCTCTACCAACTGAGCTAAATCGGCGCTGGAAATATTTTACAGGACGGTCCCACCGGGCTTCCAAGAGCCGACCTCGCCATTCGACGCTACTTTATCCGGGTCAGGGTAGGTCGGGTTTTCGGACCAGGGCGAGGCGGTTCGGGTACGGGCGCGCCAGAATCCGCTTGCGGCGTGGTCAGTTTCAACAACTTGACGTCGACCTCCGCGGGTCGGAAACCGTGGTCGGCGGCAGGCACAGCCGATTCCTTGGCGTCCGGTCGTTTGGCCGGCGCAGCAGGCAATGGAAACGCCATTCCCTGGCCATTTTCACGGGCGTAAATTGCGATCACACGGCCCACCGGCACCATGATCTGGCGCGCAGTTCCGCCGAAACGCGCGTTGAACTCGATGAATTCATTTCCCAGTTTGAGCGAACTCGTCGCATCGAAGCTGATGTTGAGGACGATTTCGCCGTCCTTCACATACTCCTTGGGCACTTGCACGCTGTCGTCGACCAGCACTGCGACATAAGGCGTGAATCCGCTGTCGGTGCACCACTCGTACAGCGCCCTGATCAGGTACGGGCGGGTCGAGGTCGGGCTTTGCGCATCAATCATCGACAGGACCACCGGCGCCTACTTGCGCATCACTTTCTCGGACGGAGTCAGTGCTTCGATATAGGCCGGACGCGAGAAGATCCGCTCGGCATACTTGAGCAAAGGCGCCGCATTTTTGCTCAGGTCGATGCCATAGTAGTCCAGCCGCCACAACAAAGGCGCAATGGCCACGTCGAGCATGGAAAAACCTTCACCCAGCATGTACTTGTTCTTCAGGAATATGGGGGCCAGTTGGGTGAGCCGGTCGCGGATATGGGCGCGCGACTTCTCCAGCAGTTTTTCGTTGCTTTTTGCGGCTCGCGACTCCAGTGTCGACACATGCACGAAGAGTTCCTTCTCGAAATTCAGCAGGAACAGCCGCACGCGGGCACGATCGACCGGGTCACCCGGCATCAACTGGGGATGCGGAAAGCGCTCGTCGATGTACTCATTGATGATGTTCGACTCGTACAAGATCAAGTCGCGCTCGACCAGAATGGGCACCTGCCCGTAGGGATTCATGACGTTGATGTCTTCTGGCTTGTTGTACAGATCGACATCGCGAATCTCGAAATCCATGCCCTTCTCGAACAAGACGAAACGGCAGCGATGGGAAAACGGGCAGGTTGTTCCTGAATACAACACCATCATGGTGGGAGCTCCTAAAAATCAAAGCATAGCTTCAACGCGGACCAATGTTCAAGCCGGTCGAGTCGAAACTAGAAAGAGTGGCTGCATCATGGCAAAAACCACTCTGAAACATCAAGCCGCAACGCAGGGACGAGGCCCGCACGGCTGTGTTGTTATTTGACGTCTTTCCAGTAGGCGGCATTGAGTCGCCATGTGAATACCGTCAGCAAACAAAGAAAAATAAGGACGCCCACACCGACCCGCGTACGCGTATTTTGGGATGGCTCGCCCATCCACTGCAGGAAACTCACCAGATCACCGACTGCCTGGTCGTACTCCAGTGGCGTCATCGATCCAGGCGCCAGTTGTTCCCAACCCTTGAAGCTCTTGACCTCATGACCGTGCTCGGACGAGACCTCGTAGACCGGCTGCCGGTTGCCCTGCAATTGCCATAACACGTGTGGCATGCCTACGTTGGGAAATACGAGATTGTTCCAGCCGGTGCCCTTGGTGTCGTCCTGATAGTAGGTTCGCAAATAGGTGTACAGGTAGTCGGCTCCGCTACCCTGTCCAGCTGCAGAACGCGAGCGGGCAATCACCGACAAGTCAGGCGGGTTGACGCCAAACCATTGTTTCGCCTGCTTCGGATCAATTGCCGCCTGCATTGTTTCCCCCACCTTGTCGGTAGCGAAAAGCAGGTTGTCCTTGATCTGCTGCTCGGTCAATCCGATGTCCTTTAGCCGGTTGTAGCGCATGAACGCCGCCGAGTGGCAATTGAGGCAGTAGTTGACGAACAACTTTGCGCCGTGTTGCAGCGCCACGAGATCATTGGTCTTGTTCGGCGCCTTGTCCCACGCAATGCCACCGGTCGACGCATGCGCCCCGGCCATCAGGCCCAAGGCGGCGAGCAAACAAGAAACCACCTTGCCGGAGAAACCTGCATTTTTCATTAGTCTTATCTCCTACTCAGTGGGCCGCAAAAGTCACACGTTGCGGGACCGGTTTTGTTTCGCCCAGAGCGCTCCACCACGGCATCAGCATAAAGAACCCGAAGTAGAACAGGGTCCCGACCTGAGACACCCGTTCACCCGTCGGTGACGGTGGCTGGGTACCCAGATAGGCGAGGACGACAAAATTGACGACAAAGACCCCGTACAGGTACTTGTGCCAGCTCGGGCGGTAGCGGATCGACTTGACGGCGCTGTTGTCCAGCCAGGGCAGGAAGAACAGGATGATGACCGCGCCACCCATCACGACCACGCCCCAGAACTTGGCGTCGATCGACCACATCATGGCGATCAGGCCCAAGGCCACGACGACGATGACCGGCTTGAGAAAGCCGGGAAGTCTGAGCTTGGCGACGGACAGCACCGCGCCGGCCAGCACACACGCCATCAGCACGTACATCATTTCGTTCGTGATCGCCCGCAACATCGAGTAATAGGGAGTGAAATACCACACCGGGGCGATGTGCAACGGAGTCTTGAATGGATCCGCCGGGATGAAATTGTTGTATTCGAGAAAATAGCCGCCGAACTCCGGTGCGAAGAAGACGATCGCGCTGAACACCATCAAGAACATGCTGACG
>JANLQZ010000551.1:0-3404 GCA_031368125.1 Betaproteobacteria bacterium | reverse complement strand
GCTCCAGGCGTCTTGCACGGCGTACGAATGGCTACCGATGGCGCCGTCCGCGGATGAGAGCCGGAAGATGGGCTTGCGCACTTCCTGCGCCATGGGCACGAGACTGCGGTAGTGTTTAAGCTTGGCCAGGCAATCGCCATCGTTGGGCAAGATGCTTTGTGTTGCGCCTTTTTGCAACACGCTTTCACGGTAGGTTGACGGTATCCGGTCAGCCCACTTTTTGTAGGCCTTGACGGGGCGGGACAACCGCTCGGTGTGCTGCATCAGGATATAACCCTGCGGTTGCATCGCACCGCGCGGCAAATCGAATGACGGTGTTGCCCAATTGTCCAGCCGCTTTTGCCAGTCGCTGCGCCAATGTTGCAAAGTGGGGCCGAGGTTGCGCAGACCCTGCAGCGAGAACAGGTCAGCCGCCAAAGGGATAACCACATAGTCGGTAGCGATCAGGGCCGAGCGGTTGATGGCACCCAGGTGCGGGCCTACATCCGCAAGAACCAAATCGGCACTGTGTTGCTTGGCCGCCATCTGGGCCACTTGCCAAAAGGCGGACAACAAGCGCATCGGGCGGTACAGGTTGCTTGACCCCATGGCGTCCGACCAAGCCTGCGACAAGGTGTCTTCAAACCCCGCCAGCGCCAAGTCGCCAGGCACCAGGTGCAGGCGCGTATTTATCTCCCTGGTTTGCGGCTCAAGGATGTCACCCATTTCCGTCATCGGTTTCAGGCATTGGTAGATGGTGTTGCTGCGCGGTGACGTGTCGTCCGGGTCCCACAACACTTCCAGGTCGTCCTCCGACAGGAATGCCGATGTCAGGTTGACTTGTGGATCGAGATCGACGGCTACAACACGTTTACCCATCTCCGCGAACATGTGTGCCAGGTGGAACACCAACGACGTCTTGCCAACACCACCTTTGTTGTTGAAGAAGGTGAGGACGGGAACCGTCATGGCACCCTCCTTATCGTGGCAATCACGAAATTAGGCTCGACGCTGAACTCCGGAGGTGGGTTACCGTTTTTTTGCAGCACCTGGCGGGTCAAGGTGATGCCAGAGCCGAAGGCTTGCGCGAAGCCCAGCACTTTAAAGGCCATGGCAAGTTGAGGGTTGCGGTAGTCTGCCAGACCTGGCGCGCCGAAATTCTGGGCGTTGACGCTGCCGTATGGCCCGCCTGAGCTGATGATCTCGATGCGGTCATCAAACCAATACACACGCACAGGGGCATTGGTGCCCTCAAAAGTTCGGTGCAGCACTGCGTTGCGTGCGAGTTGTTGGATTGCCACCAGCGGGTAATGGCTGGTGCGGACTTCCCGGTCTTGCGAAGTGAAGTTCACGCTGAAGGTCAGGTGAGCGCTGAGTTTTTCGTCCAGGCGGCGCAGCATCAGTCCAACGGTGCCGTCGAACACGCTGTCGTCAACCACTGGGTCCGAGAGCTGGGTGCCTTGAATGCGCAAGAACTGAATGTAGTTGCCGGGCAGCCATGTCCGGGTCGATACACCGCAAACCAGCAGGCCCAACACAGTCGGCGTCGGTTCGTCTACCGACGCGATCATCCCGCAGGAGGCGAGGCGTTCCTCATAACTGCGGGCATTGGCCGCGAGCATGTCGGGGGCCACGGCGTTTGGCAAATACTCCTGCTCGAATATGGCGCGACTGAGGTCACTCAAGGTGCTGCCCCGCACGGGGTGTGACTCAAAGTGCTTGTCCCCATGGCGGCGCTTTTCGTTCAGGATCCGTTCGTCCTGCACGCTTGCCAAGCCTCGGCGCGGGCCAATGCGGATCCATATGCGCCCCTCAAAACGTACGGGCGGCGAGTCGGCGGGCCACACCGTCACGACGGCCATGTCAGCCCGTTTGACGATGCGCTTTTGAACCGTGAGGGTCGGTGGCGGCACTGTTTTGCCGTCGGTTTTAATGTCGGAAAGCGTGAGCAGAAGCTGGTCGGTGATTTCTATGCTGGCTGGGCTCCCATCATCGTTGGCCCCAATGAAAACGACTCCAGGTTGACCATGGTTGGGTAGATCGTTGGCAAACGCGCATACCGCCTGCCGGACCTTGTCGGGGGCGTCTCCCGTCCACGCTCGTTTGCGCTCGACGCGGTCCGACTCCAGATCGGCGAGCAGCGCAGCTAGTTCATCGTCGCTCAATGGGTTCATGACGCAACCTCTCGGTAGTCCATAAAGCTCGTCGCCAGCGCACTGAAGCTGTCCGGCTTGCAATTTTCAAAGCCTGTCTGATCGACATAGACGAAGTGGTAGCTTGGTCCGCCATCGTCCTTGCTCGCTTCCGTGGCATCTTCGCACCATTGGCGCAGGCGGGCCATCTTCTGGGGCAGGTCCAGTTCCTCGCGGCCCTTGGTTTCGACGATCCAGACTTCGCTGTTGGTGGTGCGCACGATGAAATCCGGCGTATAGGTGGACAACTCGCCGTTGCCCTTGACGAATTCGATTCTGAAGCCGACCGCGAAGTAGTTCTTGCCAAAGGCCTGCACGTCGGGCGCGCTCTCCAGAAAGGCGGCGAAGGCCAATTCCAGGCCATCGGCGTGGGCCTCGCCGACGATGCGGTTGAAGACCGACTTATTGGCCTGCAAGAAACCGCGCGGCTCGGTCCGGAAGGGTCGGGTGTCGCGCAGCCGAATGTGCCCGTCGATACGCGAGCTGCCACCTTCGTAAATCGTCAGCGTGTTGATAGCCGCCCGGAAGTGGTCGAACAATACCTTGCCGACTTCCGGCTCGGACAGGTTGCGCAGGATCACCGGGTCATCCAGATCGACGGAGTCGGTAAACAGGTAGTCGCGCATGAAGGTCTTGACCTTGGGATAAAGCTGATCGTAGCCGCCCACCAGGCGCAAGTCCTTGAGGAGTTGGCGAGCAAAGAACGCGACCACCGA
Organism: Betaproteobacteria bacterium; assembly: GCA_031368125.1. Classification (GTDB taxonomy): domain Bacteria; phylum Pseudomonadota; class Gammaproteobacteria; order Burkholderiales; family Burkholderiaceae_C; genus CAISIP01. The sequence goes on along the minus strand of JANLQZ010000551.1, from coordinate 517 downwards.
GCGGTAGTCGCCCGGGCCGATGCCATCCAGTAGCATGGTGTGGTCGACCTCGGCTTCGAGCATGGTCTTGAAGACGATCTCGCGCGTTTGTTCCGGCGTGAACGGTTTGACGGCTAACTTCGGGTTGCCAAAGGATTCCGGCGCCAGCTCCGTCAGGTCCTTGAATTCCCGGTTGAAGCGCCGGGTCAGGCGCGGCACGGTGATGTCGAGTTCGTCGATGTTTTTGTCGGCCGACTCGGTATCGACTTCGACCACCAGCGAGTCTTTGCGGTCCCGCCCACCGGCGCCGCCCATGGGCACGCGGTCGAAGGTGACGCCTTCGTTCTGGATGGATTCCACGGACTCCATGAAGGCCGGTGTGCCCATGACAGAGACGGTCTCGCGCTGGCCACTGCCGAAATACATGCGACGCAGGCCGCGCCCCAGGGTTTGCTCCGGCAATATGTTGCTCTTGGCGGCATAGGCACGCAGGCCCACGATGACCGTCACGTTGCGCACATCCCAGCCTTCCTTGAGC
>JANLQZ010000548.1:0-2050 GCA_031368125.1 Betaproteobacteria bacterium | reverse complement strand
GTGCTGGGCATTCCCTTCGACTTCACGGCCAAACCGGTGATCGCCCCGCCGCAGAAGCCGCGCGAGACGATCCAGGTCAAGGCGCTGCGCCCGGAGCGCGATGCTCTGGAGATTCGGTTCCCGCGCGTTCAAGGCTACCGGACTGAGCTGCCCAACGAGCGGCTGACTGCCGAGTTCAATGACGACTCGGTGCTCGAACTCACCCCTGAACTCGTCGGCGCCACCGAAACCCGCAACTCCGGGATCATCGGCGCGACGGTGGACTTGAACCTGGTTCACACCGGCGACGTGCGCCCGTCCCAGGTGGTGTACGAGCTGACCTCGCACCTGGTGCTTAGCAAATGGCGCGACGCCGATGGCGAACCGCAGTTGCACCTGTTCGGCCAGCTCAAGCGCATCGCCCGGCAGTGGCTCGATGGCTATCTGGTGTGCAAGGGCGGCACCTACCCGGCCCAGCTCAAGTACAAGATGCTGGCCGACATGGCCTGCGAGCGCATCACTGCCGGCATCACGCGCGCACTGGTCGGCAGCCGCCCCATCAAGGCGGTGCTCGACCCGTACAACCCGACTGGCAGCACGGCGCATGTCAACTTCAACACGTCGAAGACCGAGCGCTGGGAGACCAACGGCCCGCCGCCGAAGTGCCAACTCAACTGGGTGATCCTGGACAGCGACTGGGAGGCCGAGTTCTGCCGCGTGGCCGAAGCACATCCGCGCGTGAAGGCCTACGTCAAGAACCACAACCTCGGGCTCGAAGTGCCGTACCGCTACGGCTCCGAGATGCGCCAGTACCGGCCGGACTTCATTGTCCGCATCGACGATGGTCATGGCGCCGATGACCTGCTCAACCTGGTGGTCGAAATCAAGGGCTTTCGCGGTGAGGACGCCAAGGTCAAGAAAGAGACCATGGACACCTACTGGGTGCCCGGCGTCAACCACCTGGGCACACACGGCCGCTGGGCCTTTGCCGAGTTCACCGAGGTTTACCAGATGCAGGCGGATTTTGCGACGAAGGTGGATGCTGCGTTCAACCAGATGCTGGAAAACGCGTTGCACACGAGCACCATGCCCGTGTAAAATTTCACGTGTTGACCTGACACGAGAACCCACCATGACCAAGAACATCACTTTTGCCGCCGATGCAGCCTTGATCGAAGAAGCCCGCGCAGCCGCGCGCTCGGAAAACACTACGCTCAACGAGCAGTTCCGGCTGTGGCTGGAGCAATACGCGCGCAAGCGGCGAGCCGCGAAAGCCATGCAGACCATCGCCGATTTGCAAAAAAAATACAGCACGGGCGGACGCAAGTTCACGCGCGAGGAAATGAATGAGCGGCGCTGATTTCCTCGACAGCAACGTTCTTGTCTATCTGTTCGATCCTACTGACGCCCGCTGCAAAGGCATTGCCGAGCAACTGGTGTCCCGTGCGCACCACGAAGGAACTGCCATCGTCAGTTTCCAGGTGGTACAGGAAACCCTCAACGTGCTCACACGCAAGCTCAAGCCCGCCATGGGCCGGGAAGACGCGCGGCTGGCGCTGCAGAATGTTCTGGCTCCGCTCTGGCGCGTGCAACCCAGCGCGGCGCTCTACACCCGCGCGCTGGACCTGCAGGAACGCTACAAGTTCAGTTTCTACGACAGCTTGATAGTCGCCGCCGCGCTCGAAGCCGGCTGCGCCCGCCTGCTCAGCGAAGACCTGCAGCACGGCCAGCGTATCGAAGGGCTGACGATCAATAACCCTTTCCGGCCTTGACGGCGCAGGCGCGACCGAGACCCACATGGCCAAGTACGAGCAGAAAACCGAGTTCAACAAAATGATCGGGAGGGTGGCCAATGAAAACTGAACTGGTTCAAACGCTGACCACGAATTTTGAAGCGCACGCGCAGCAGACCGAAAGTGGCATCGAATTCTGGCTTGCCCGAGACATTCAATACTTGCTTGGCTACACCAAGTGGGACAACTTTCTGAACGTCGTCTCCAAGGCAAAAACCGCATGTGAAGTGTCTGGCCATCAAGTTACGGACCATTTTGCCGACGTCGGGAAAATGGTC
>JANLQZ010000459.1:0-3175 GCA_031368125.1 Betaproteobacteria bacterium | reverse complement strand
CGCCGAGGTGGGCTCGTCGAACAGGATCATCTCGGGGTCGGTGGCGAGAGAACGCGCGATACACAGGCGCTGCTGCTGGCCGCCGGAGAGGTTGGTGGCCGACTCGGTCATGCGGGTCTTGACCTCGTTCCAGATCGCGGCGGCCTTGAGCGCCGCCTCGACCTTGTCCTCGAGGTAACTTCGCGATTTTTCACCGCGCACCCGCAAGCCGTAGGCCACGTTCTCGAAGATCGATTTCGGAAAGGGATTGGGCTTCTGGAACACCATCGAAATGCGCATGCGCACCTCGATCGGATCGACCGCGTGGTCGAGTATGTCCACGTCATCCGGGTACAACTCGATCTTGCCATCGTAGCGGTGCCCGGGGTAGAGGTCGTGCATCCGGTTGAAACAGCGCAAAAACGTCGATTTGCCGCAACCGCTGGGGCCGATCAAGGCTGTCACCCGGTTTTCGTAGATCGGCATCGTGACGCCCTTGAGCGCCTTGAAGCTGCCGTAGTAGAAGTCCAGATTCTTGGACGATGCCTTGAGTGCCGGGGGGCTGTCCGGAAGCGTAATGGTGGAAGTCATGGTGTGCGATTTTTGGATGAAGGGCTTACCACTTGATGTTCTTGCGCAGGCGGTAGCGCAACCAGATGGCCAGGCCGTTCATGCCGAGCGTCAGCACGACCAGCACCAGGCTGGCCGCGGCAGCGTTGGCCTGGAACGCCGGGTCGGGCCGCGAGGTCCAGTTGAAGATCTGGATCGGCATCACGGTAAATGGCGAAAACAGCCAGTCGAACAGTCCCGCCGGCGGGTCTCCGGCAAATGGCAACGGAGGAAGAAAGGCAATGAAGGTCAGGGCCCCAATCGTGATGATGGGTGCGGTTTCCCCGATGGCGCGCGACAGCCCGATGATCACACCCGTCAAGATGCCGGGCATGCCATACGGCAACAGATGGTCGCTGACAACCTGGAACTTGGTGGCGCCGCAGGCATAGGCGCCCTCGCGGATCACCTGGGGAATCGAACGCAGGGCCTCGCGCGTCGTGACGATGATGATGGGAAGAATCAGCAGCGCCAGAGTCAGGCCCGCAGACAGGATGCTTTGGCCGAAGCCGAACAGGTAGACAAAAATTCCCAGCGCCAACAGACCATAGACGATCGACGGGACGCCCGCCAGGTTGCTGATGTTGATTTCGATCACGTCGGTAAACCAGTTCTTGCGCGCGTACTCCTCCAGGTAGATCGCGCTGGCGATGCCCACGGGTATGGCAAAGAGCGCCGTGACGAACATGACCAGCAATGATCCGACCCAGGACGACAGGATGCCGGCTTCTCCGGCGCGGCGCGACGGGAAGTGGGTGAAGAAATCGGCCGTGATGCGCGGAAAACCCTGCACCAACATCTGCGCGAACAGGGCCACCAGTGTCAGGATGCCGACCGACATGGCGGCCAGTCCGACGAAACCGAAAACGATGTCCCAGCGCTTGTGCGACCTGATGATCGCGCGCAATGCCGCGGTCCGGCTGCTCATGGGTGCCGAAGCCATCAATAGACCTCCCGAAATTTGCGCCGCAGCCAGTAGCCGAGCAGGTTGAACGCCAGCGTCATGAGCATCAGGGTGAGCCCGGCGGCAAAGATGGTCTGGTAACCGATGCTCCCGTGCGGCAGGTCACCCAGGGCCACTTGCACGATGTAGGAGGTGATCGTCGAGGCCGGCTCGAGTGGATTCAGGCTCAGATTGGGTTGCATTCCGGCCGCAACCGCCAGGATCATCGTTTCGCCGACCGCCCTGGAGATACCGAGGATGTAGGCCGATGCAATACCCGAGAAGGCCGCCGGCACCACCACCCGCGTGGCGGTCTGAAACCGTGTGGCTCCCATGGCATAGGAGCCTTCGCGCAGGCTCATGGGTACCGCGCGCATGGCGTCCTCGGACAAGGATGACACATAGGGGATGATCATGATGCCCATCACAATCCCGGCCGACAGGATGTTGAAGGTCGGCAGGTCGGGGTAGACCCGCTGCATCAGGGGCGTGACCACCAGCAGGGCAAAGTACCCGTAGATGATCGTGGGAACACCGGACAACAGCTCGAGCGCGGGCTTGAGCGACTCGCGCGTCTTGTGACCCGCAAATTCCGACAGGTAGATGGCGATGATGGTGCCCAGTGGGATGGCGATAGACAGGGCCACGATGGAGCTCGAGAGCGTGCCGGACAACAGCACCGTGATGCCGAAGTGCGCATCGTCGAACAACGGGGTCCACTGGCCGTCGCTCAGGAAGGACCAGAGCGGCACATGGCTGAAGAACACCCACGACTCCTTGAGCAGGATGTAGACGATTCCCAGGGTGGTCAGGACCGACACACAGGCGGCCAGGAACAGCACTGCCTCGATCGCCTTGTCGGTACGTTTGCGTCGGGCCTTGATACCGGACAGTTCTGCCAGGCGCGCGGCGCCCGTCAATCGCTCAGTGGTCAAAACCCGCTCCGCAGTGCTGGTGGAGGCGCTCATTGTAGGTTCCATCTAGGTAGCGATGGGTACAGCACCACGAAACGGCTGGCGCCACCGGGTGGGGAGGTCAAACCATGCAATGGCGTTCGAACCCGTCGGACTCTGATCAGAGCTTGGCTTCGCGCTTGACCAGCTCTTCGATCCGCAGGCCAACCTCGTTGCTGCCGCCGAACACAGTGCCCTTCTTCCCTTCGGCCATGTGTTTGAGGTTGGATTTGTAGATATCAGCCGGCAACTTCACGTATTTGACTTCCGTGGCGATGTTGGCCGCCTGCGCCATGTAGAACTCGACGAACTTCTTTACTTCCGGCTTCTCCAACGCCTTGACTTTGACATAGATAAAGATCGGCCGGGCCAATGGCTGGTAAGTCCCGTCGAGCACCGTCGCTTCGCTTGGCAGCACTCCGGGCTTGCCTTCTTTTTCCACGATCGGCAGAGCCTTCAGCTTGCCGGTGTTCTCGGCATAGTAGGCATAACCAAAGTAACCCATCGCATTGACGTCGCCAGCAACACCCTGCACCAGCACGTTGTCGTCTTCGGACGCGGTGTAGTCGCCACGGCTGGATTTTGCTTTGCCGACGATGGCTTCGGTGAAGTAGTCGAAGGTGCCGGAATCCGATCCGGCGCCGTACAGTTTGATCGGCTGGTCCGGCCAGGCGGGGTTGACCTGGTTCCA